>CADCOZ010000265.1 GCA_902803125.1 uncultured Ruminococcus sp. | reverse complement strand
ATTAAGAAAGGAATATGAGAGATGAATGAACGCATAGGAATGATTAGTTTGGGATGTGCCAAAAATAGGGTGGATGCGGAAATGATGCTGTATACACTCAAAGAGGCCGGTTATCAGATTGTGGCAGACCCCGCTTTTAGCGATGTGGTGATCGTTAATACCTGCGGCTTCATTGAAGATGCCAAGCAGGAAAGCATTGATGAAGTGCTGGAACTGGCCGCCCTTAAACAGGAAGGCAAAATTAAGGCCATTATTATGACCGGCTGTTTGGCAGAACGCTATCGGGAGGAAGTTCTCAAGGAACTGTATGAAGTGGATGCCGTGGTCGGGCTGGGGGCTAATGCACAGATTGATAAAATCGTGCGGGAAGTGCTGGACGGCCAAAAAAAGGAAATCTTCCCCGACAAAGAAATGCTCCCGCTGTGCGGCGGCAGAATCCGCTCTACACCGTATTACTACGCTTATCTGAAAATTGCCGAGGGCTGTGACAACCACTGTACCTACTGCGCTATCCCGATGATTCGGGGACGCTTCCGCAGTCGTTCGATGGACAGCATTTTGGCAGAAGCCAAAGAACTGGGTCAAATGGGCGTGAAAGAGCTGATTCTGATTGCACAGGATACCAGCCGCTACGGGGAGGATTTGACCGGTGAACCGCAGTTAGCGAAACTTTTGACCGCTTTGTGCCGTTTGGACGAGATACAGCATATCCGTGTGCTGTACTGCTACCCCGAACGCATGACCGATGAACTCATCGAGGTATTTGCCAAGGAAGAAAAAATTCTCAAGTATATCGACATTCCGATGCAGCACTGTAACGCACGTATCCTGAAACTGATGAACCGTCGGGGTGACAGAGAGTCTTTAACCGCTTTGGTTCAGAAACTGCGGGAACGTGTGAAGGGTATCGTACTGCGAACTACCGTGATGACCGGATTCCCGTCCGAAACCGAGGAAGAGTTTGAAGAGTTGGCAGAGTTTGTGAAGGAAATGAAGTTTGAACGCTTGGGATGCTTTGCGTATTCTGCGGAAGAAAATACACCGGCGGCCAAATTGCCCGAACAGATAGACGAGGACACCAAAAAGCACCGTCAGGAAATCATCATGGAACAACAGCAGACCGTATTGGCCGAGTATGCCGCCCGTCAGGTGGGTAAAACCATTCGTGTGCTGTGTGAGGGCTTCGACCGCTATGCGGAATGTTACTTTGGCAGGAGTTATGCCGATGCCCCTGAGGTGGACGGCAAGGTATTCTTTGTGGCAGAAGAAAACAAACCGAAAATAGGGGAGATTGTATCGGTAGAAATTACGGATACGCTGGATTGTGATGTCATGGGTTATCTTCGCTGAAAGGGAGTGTACAGATGAATCTGCCGAATAAGCTGACCATGCTGCGGCTGATACTGGTGCCGTTTTATGTCTTTTTCCTGCTGGTGCCGGCTATCCCGCACCACTATTTATGGGCGTTGATCGTGTTTGCGGCGGCGGCCTATACGGATCATTTGGACGGCAAAATTGCCCGCAAACACAATATGATAACGGACTTTGGCAAGTTCGCTGACCCGCTGGCCGACAAAATCATGATTTTTGCGGCGTTGGCGTGTTTTATCCAGTTGGATTTGACGGGAGCCGTCATTCTGATTATTACGGCGGCCAGAGAATTTGCGGTGACATCGGTTCGCTTGGCGGCGGCCGGCAAAGGTACTGTGGTGGCGGCTAATATCTGGGGCAAACTCAAAACCATTAGTCAGATGGTGGCTGTCATGGTGGTCATGCTTCTGCAATATCTGCTGGAGCTGAATGCGATGGAAATTTTGCATTTCGACAATACGGCGGCGGTCACGATGTGGTTCGGGATTATCGGAGAAATCCTGCTGTGGATCTCGGTGTTTTTCACGGTGCTGTCCGGTGTGATTTATCTGGTTAAGAACTTTGACTATATCAAAACCGCCCGATAAAAAAATTTTGCACAGGTGTAGCATTTTGCTGAAATATCGTGTATAATAGGGTATAATCAAACAAAAAAGAATATCTTGAATGGCTATGAAAAAGAGAAGTAGCGAAAAAGACACATTCAGAGAGATGCCCGCCTGCTGAAAGGGCATTATGCCGTCGTTCGTGAAATGCACTTTGGAGCTTGTGAGCCGAACCGCTTGACGCAGTAGGTTCATACGGCGGCCGCCGTTATCGGCTAATGAGGACAGGAACACTTTGTGTCTTTGTCAAAGACGGGTGGAACCGTGCAGAAAAATTCTGTACCCCTTCATACCATGTGACGTGGTATGAAGGGGCTTTATCGTTGGTGACTCGATAGGGAGGTGGTCTATTGTTTGACAAGCTGAAAGCAGAGATTGATTCCATTATGGAGCGTGACCCTGCCGCCAGAAGCCGCTTAGAGGTATACTTTTTATACTCCGGCTTCAAAGCGGTGCGGGCGTATCGCCGTGCCAACTGGTTTTTTCGGCACAACATGAAGTTTATTGCCCGTTTTATCTCGCAGAGAGCCAGACACAAAACCGGCATAGAAATCCATCCGGGGGCAACCATCGGCAAGGGATTGTTTATTGACCACGGCATGGGTGTGGTGATTGGCGAAACGGCAGAAATCGGGGATAACTGTACCCTTTACCAAAATGTCACCCTTGGCGGTACCGGCAAGGATACCGGCAAGCGTCACCCGACACTGGGCAATAATGTATTGGTCGGTTCGGGTGCCAAGGTGTTGGGGCCTTTTCGGGTCGGGGACAATGCCCGTATTGCCGCCGGTGCGGTGGTGCTGTCGGAGGTGCCGGACAATGCCACGGCTGTCGGTGTGCCTGCCAAAATTGTTCGGGTCAACGGTGTCAAGCCGCCGCCGTGCAGTGAATTGGATCAGATTCACGTCACCGACCCTGTGGCACAAAAACTTGCCCAGCTGGAATGTGAACTCCAACAGCTGAAAGATGCTGTGGTGCAGTTAAGTAATACCAATGGAACCAAAACAGACAAAAAGGAGTAAAAGCACATGAAAATCTATAACACCATGACCAGACAAAAAGAGGAACTGCAAACGCTTGTGGAAGGGGAAGTGCGTATTTATGCCTGCGGCCCCACGGTGTATAACTTTATCCACATCGGAAACGCCCGTCCGATCTGTGTCTTTGACACCTTCCGCCGCTATTTGGAGTACAGAGGCTGGAAAGTGACCTTTGTCCAGAACTTCACGGATATTGACGACAAGATTATCAAACGTGCCAACGAGGAAAACAGCGATTACCTGACCGTTTCGGAAAAGTATATTGCCGAGTATCAAAAAGATGCGGCGGGTCTGAATGTGCGGGCGGCTTCGGTGCATCCCCGTGCCACGGAGAATATCGAACAGATTATTGCGATGGTCAAAACCTTGGAAGAAAAAGGCTATGCCTATGCCACGTCCTACGGCGATGTCTATTTCCGTACCAACCGTTTTGCGGAATACGGCAAGCTCTCCCATCAGCCGCTGGAGGAATTAGAAGCGGGTGCCAGAATCCAGATCGGCGACACCAAAGAGGACCCGATGGATTTTGCTTTGTGGAAGGGTGCCAAACCCGGTGAACCGAGTTGGCCGTCACCGTGGGGAGAAGGCCGTCCCGGCTGGCATATTGAATGTTCTGCGATGGCGAAGCGGTACTTGGGCGCAACGATTGATATTCACTGCGGCGGTCAGGATTTGATTTTCCCGCACCATGAAAACGAGGTCGCCCAGAGTGAATGCTGCAACGGCGTACCCTTTGCCCGCTATTGGATGCACAACGGCTATATCAATGTGGATAACCGCAAGATGTCCAAGTCGCTGAACAACTTCTTCACGGTGCGTGACGTGGCACAGCAGTACGGCTATGAACCGATCCGTTATCTGATGCTGTCCTCTCACTATCGCAGTCCGATTAACTATTCTGTCGAGATTATCGAGCAGTGCAAAGCGGCATTGGAGCGGCTGTATAACTGCCGTGAAGATTTGGCGTTTTTGGCCTCTCACGCCGAAGGGGACTTCAAAGAAGGCGAAAAAGAGATTCAGATCCTGCTGTTGACGCACAAAACCGACTTTATCACGGCGATGGACGATGATTTCAATACTGCCGATGCGATTACCGCCCTGTTTGAGCTGGCGAGAGATATCAACGTCCATGTGAATGCCCGCACGAACTCGTCCAAAGCCCTGTGTGACTTTGCCCTGTCGCTGTATGGCGAGTTAGCGGATGTATTGGGTCTGCTGTATGCCAAGAAGGAAGGCACGGACGAAGAGGTGCAGAAGCTGATTGACCGGCGTACCCAAGCCCGCAAGGAAAAGAACTGGGCAGAAGCCGACCGTATCCGTGACGAACTGAAGGCACGGGGCATTACCATTAAAGATACGCCCCAAGGCACGATTGTGGTGACCGAGTGAGGACACTATGACACAGGAAAACATGACTCCGAATGAGCCTATCCCGCAGGAAAGCATGACCCGCCTGATTGAACAGGCGTTAGCGGCACGAAAAAACAGCTATGCCCCCTATTCCAATTTTCTGGTAGGGGCGGCCCTCTTGGCGGCAGACGGCACGATATACACCGGTGTAAACGTAGAGAACGCTTCTTATCCTGTCGGTATCTGTGCCGAAAAAACCGCCTTATCGAAGGCAGTTTCGGAAGGACAGCGGCATTTCACCGCAATAGCGATTGTTGGCGGTTCACGTTCAGAACTCCCTGACTGTTTACAGTCATATTGTATGCCCTGCGGCAACTGCCGTCAGTTTTTATCGGAGCTGTGTCCGCCTTCTCTGGTAGTCATCACCGCCCGAAGCCTTTCTGACTACCATCTCTATACCCTTTCCGACCTGCTCCCCCATTCTTTTAGTGTTGGGGCTT
>CADCOZ010000264.1 GCA_902803125.1 uncultured Ruminococcus sp. | reverse complement strand
TTGGGGCTTTGCCCCAAACCCCATTGGGGGAAACCCTTTTCCAGCGGAAAAAGGGTTGTCCCCCAAACCCCCTTCCTAAAACCGCTGATTTTTGGCTTCTTCGAATATTATTCATTATTCATTATTCGTTATTCATTATTCATTTCTTCTCCCCCTTCCTAAAACCGCTGAATGGTTCTCAATGCAAACAATGGACGATAGGGCAGACAGCCATTGAAAGACAGGTGACATGATGGAAATACTCGGTCTTGACAAAATCAGAAAAATAGAAGATAATACAGAATTAGAGCCTGCGGTGACCGGTTTGGAGATGATACGTTCCGATGAGGATTTTATCAACATTACCGGTCTGGACTGTATTCGTCATGTGGTGGAAAGCGATTTGCCGAAAATGTCGCCCTTTGCGGTGGAAGTGATACAGCTGGTGAATCGTGCCAAAGAGTTGGACACCGAATACCGTCAGTACGGAGCCGATATTCACCGCTACGAGTTCAATCCGGTGGTGCCGCTGTCGCAGGTGCGTGATTTTGAACGGCGGCACAACATACACTTGCCGCAGGGCTATGTGGACTTTTTGACACAGGTCGGCAACGGTGGAGCGGGTCCCGATCATGGTATCTACTCCTTGGAGCAGGCCGAGCGGGAAGGTTATTATGACCACAAAAACACCGTTTGCCACTATACGGAAACGGGGTTACAGCCGGATTATGCCACCTTGCCGTATGTGCTGGAAAACAAACAGCCGTTGGTGAATCCGTATCTGACACCGCAAAAGTGGGACGAATGGTATACGGCTTTGCACGGGCAATCACCGCCGGCGTATGATGAAATGTACAAGCAGGCGTATAACGGTTTACTGCAAGTGATTGATTCCGGCGGCTGTTCCGGTTATATGCTGGTGTGTCACGGTGAAATGAGCGGCGAAATGGTTCTTTTCCGTCAGGGATTGGAATATCCTCAGCCGACAGGACAAACCTTTGAAGAATTGGTGTTGTCCCACTTTAAGGGGGTTATTCTGAAATACAGCCGGAAATAATGAACGTGGAAAGTGGAATGCGGGATTGCCGCACTGCTGCGGGAATCCGTATCAAAAATACCTGTTGAAAGCCACACGACACCCCTCAAAGCGATGATACGGCGGGAGTATGAAACTTTGCACGGTAAGAACTTGAAAGACAACAACACAGCGAATTTTGAAAGGGGGTTTGGGGGAAACCTTTTTTCGCCAGAAAAAGTTTTCCCCCAACGGAGTCCAGAGGCAGAGCCTCTGGTGGGAGGTTTGGAGGGCAAAGCCCTCCAACATAAAAGGAGATGATTGATTGGCAAAGAAGGCAGGACAGCATCATTATGGGAATGAGAGTATTACTTCGCTGAAGGGAGCTGACAGGGTACGGAAAAGACCGGCGGTTATTTTTGGGTCGGACGGTATCGAGGGATGTCAGCATTCGGTGTTTGAAATTCTCTCCAATTCCATTGATGAGGCCAGAGAAGGTTATGGACGGGATATTATCGTCACGAGATATGCCGACCATTCGATTGAAATTGAGGACTTCGGCAGGGGTATTCCTGTTGATTACAATAAAAACGAGGAACGCTACAATTGGGAACTGGTGTTCTGCGAACTGTATGCCGGCGGCAAGTATAACAACCTGGAAGCCGAAAGCTATGAATTTTCACTGGGCTTGAACGGTCTGGGCTTATGCTCCACACAGTATTCTTCCGAATATATGGACGTGGATATCCGGCGTGACGGCACCCGCTTTACCCTGCATTTTGAAAAGGGCGAGAATATCGGCGGCTTGCAAAAAGAACCCTACAGCGGCAAAAAAACCGGTACCCGCATTCGCTGGAAACCGGATTTGGAAGTCTTTACCGATATTGATATTGACGATGCCTACTTTTTAGATACCATCAAGCGGCAGGCCATCGTTAACGCAGGACTGCGGTTTTTGTATCGCTCACAGCAGGAAAACGGTCAGTTTACCGAAACCGAATTTTGCTATGCGGACGGGATTGTTGACCATGTGCGGGAACTGGCCGGCGAAGAAGCCCTGTCCTCTATCCAGTCATGGCAGACGGAAAGAACCGTCAGTGACCGTGACGACAAGCCGCCGTATAAAGCGAAATTCCATATCGCTCTGGCGTTTTCCAACCGTGTCAGTGCCGCAGAATACTATCATAACTCCAGTTGGCTGGAATACGGCGGCGCTCCTGAAAAGGCTGTCCGCAGTGCGTTTTTGTACTCGCTGGACGCTTATCTCAAGCAGACAGGCCGCTACAACAAAAACGAAAGCCGCATCAGCTTTGATGACATCAAGGACTGTTTGATCATTGTGATTTCTTCCTTCTCGAATGTGACCTCTTATGCGAACCAGACCAAGAAGGCTATCACCAATAAGGGCATTCAGGAGGCGATGACAGAATACCTGCGGCATCAGTTGGAAGTGTATTTCATCGAAAATAAAATGGATGCGGAAAAAATTGCCAATCAGGTGATGATTAACAAGCGAAGCCGTGAAAGTGCCGAAAAGACCCGTTTGAATATCCGCAAGACCTTGGCGGGTACGATGGATATGACCGGCCGTGTGGCGAAGTTTGTGGACTGCCGCAGTAAAGATAAGTCCGAGCGGGAGCTGTTCATCGTGGAAGGTGATTCCGCTTTGGGCGCTTGTAAACAGGCCAGAAATCCCGATTTTCAGGCAATCATTCCGATTCGCGGCAAGATTCTGAACTGTCTGAAAGCCGATTACGACAAGATTTTCAAAAGCGAGATCATCACGGATTTATTGAAGGTGCTGGGGTGCGGCGTGGAAGTTAAATCCAAAGCCAACAAAGACTTGGCCTCGTTTGATATGGAGCTGCTGCGGTGGAACAAAATCATTTTCTGCACCGATGCGGACGTGGACGGGTTCCATATCCGAACATTACTGCTGACGATGATTTATCGCTTGGTGCCAACGCTGATCAAAGAAGGCAAGGTTTTTATTGCCGAATCACCTTTGTATGAAATCACCACCAAAGAGCGGGTTTATTTTGCCTATACCGAAGCCGAAAAGGAACGCTTCTTAGTGGAAATCGGGGAGCAGAAATTCACCATACAGCGTTCCAAAGGATTGGGTGAAAACGAACCGGAAATGATGAGTCTGACCACGATGAACCCCGCCACCAGACGGCTGATTAAAATTATGCCGGATGATGCGGCCAAAACCTCGGCAATCTTTGATATTCTGCTGGGTGACAGCCTGAGCGACCGAAGAGATTTCATTGTCGAGAACGGCTATAAATACATTGACAACTTAGATGTTTCCTGACACCGATGACGCATAGGAGAAAAGAATTATGGCAAGGAAAAAGAAGAGTACGGGCGGTGCCTCATCCGCACCGAAGGTACAAGGATATATTGCGGGAGCCGGCGAGGTAGTGGAGGAAAAAATTGCACATACCCTTCAGGAGAACTTCATGCCGTATGCGATGAGTATTATCCTTTCTCGTGCCATTCCCGAAATTGACGGCTTCAAGCCGTCCCACCGCAAACTGCTGTTTACGATGTATAAAATGGGACTGCTGGGCAGTACCCGCACCAAATCCGCCAACATTGTCGGTCAGACCATGAAGCTGAATCCCCACGGCGATGCCGCTATCTATGATACGATGGTGCGGCTCAGTCGGGGCTATGAGGCGTTACTGCACCCGTTTGTCGATTCCAAGGGCAATTTCGGCAAGGCCTACAGCCGTGATATGGCATGGGCGGCTTCCCGTTATACCGAAGCCAAACTCGATCCGATTTGTGCCGAACTATTCGGCGATATTGACAAGGATACCGTGGATTTTGTCGACAACTATGACAACACCCTGAAAGAGCCGTCCCTTCTGCCCGCCGCTTTCCCGTCTGTTTTGGTCAATGCCAACACGGGTATTGCCGTTGGTATGGCCAGTTCGATTTGTTCCTTTAACTTGGAAGAAGTCTGCCGCACGACCATCGGTCTGCTGAAAGACCCTGACTTTGATATTCTTTCCACGCTGTTGGCTCCCGACTTTGTGGGAGGGGCGCAGGTTATTTATGACAGGCAGGTTATAGAGAATATCTATCGTACCGGACGGGGCAGTATCCGCCTGCGGGGCCGCTATACCTATGACCAATACGCCAACTGTATTGACATTCTCAGCATTCCGCAGACAACCACCTGCGAAGCGGTCATCGAAAAAGTGGTGGATTTGGTCAAGCAGGGAAAAATCCGTGAAATATCCGATATCCGTGACGAAACAGGTATTGACGGCTTGAAAATCACGATTGATTTGAAACGCCAGACCAATCCCGAAAAACTCATGCAGAAGCTGTATAAAATGACACCGCTGGAGGACAGCTTTTCCTGCAACTTCAATGTTCTGATTGCCGGAACGCCCCGTGTACTGGGGGTACGGGAACTGCTGAATGAATGGTCGGCCTTCCGTATGGAATGTGTCAAACGCAGAACGTATTTTGACCTGCACAAAAAGCAGGATAAGCTCCATCTTTTGCGGGGTCTTGCCAAGATTCTGCTGGATATTGACAAGGCTATCCGCATTATCCGTCAGACCGAAGAAGAAAGTCAGGTAGTGCCGCACCTGATGGAAGGCTTTGACATTGATGCAATACAGGCGGAATATGTGGCGGAAATCAAACTGCGGCATTTGAATCGGGAGTACATTCTCAAGCACACCGCCGATATTGAACAGCTGGAAAAGGATATTGCCGAACTGGAGTCCATTCTCGGCAGTAATAAGAAAATCAAGAACATCATTATCAAAGAGTTGGAAAACATCATCAAAAAGTACGGTCAGCCCCGCAAAAGCATGATTATCTATGCGGACGATATCGAGGAAGAGGATGCAGAGGAAGAGGTGCCGGATTATCCGGTCAACCTGTTCTTCACCAAGGAAGGCTACTTCAAGAAAATTACGCCGCTGTCCCTGCGAATGGGCGGTGAGCAGAAACTCAAAGAAGGCGACAGTATCTTAGAGCATATTGAAACCACCGCCAACACGGATTTGATTTTCTTCTCTGACCGTCAGCAGGCGTATAAAGCCAAGGGTTTGCAGTTCGCCGACACCAAGGCCAGTATTTTAGGCGAATACATTCCTTCCAAACTCGGTTTTGATGAAGAGGAAAACGCCGTTTACATGGTGGCCACCAAAGACTATCACGGCTATGTGTTCTTCTTCTTTGAAAACGGCAAGGCCGCCAAAATACCTTTGGAAGCCTATGCCACCAAGACCAACCGCAAAAAGCTGACAGGGGCGTATTCGGATAAAGACAAGTTAGCGGCGGTACTGTTTGTGGAAGATGATGACACGGACATTTTATTGCAGGCCTCTTCCGGACGGCTGCTGATCATCAAAGCCGGTGACCTGATGGCCAAAACGTCCCGCAATACACAAGGAGTGGCGGTTATGAAGCTGAAAAAGGGTCACCGTATTGTGGCGGCTTCGGTCTATCCGGAAGGAAAGTTCAAAAAGCCCGAACGCTATCGTGCCAAAAATCTGCCGGCTGTCGGTCAGCTGTTGGGGGCAGAAGAAGCCGGTGAACAGATTTCGTTTGACGGTTCCGACAAAAACAGTTAATAAGTCTTTCATACAGGAAAGAAAAATAGAGAAACAGGAAAAAAATGCTTTCTTATACTTGATTTTATCAAAGGATTGTGCTATTATAAACAAGTATGATTCAGCGAAAGCTACTTAAATTAGGAGGATTTTTAATATGGGCGTTTGGGAAATTATCATTGGTGCCATTGTTTTGCTGTTATCTGTTGTGATGATTATCGTTATCATCCTTCAGGAGGGTCATGATGCCGGTCTGGGTACGATTACCGGCGGTGCAGATTCCTTTGCAAAGCGTGGAAAAGCAAAAACTGCCGATGCAATGTTTGCAAAAATTACGAAGTTCGTAGCTGTCGGATTCTTTATTTCTGTCGTTGTACTGAATGCAATCCTGTATTTTGGCGGCAAGAACAGTTCCAATACCGGCGAAAGCATTTCTTCCGAAACTTCTGTGGTATCAGATGTGTCAGAAGGTGAAACCTCTGCGGAAGGTTCACAGACTTCCGGTGAAACCTCTGAGGTAACCTCACAGACAACTGAAGAGTCCTCTGCGGTGACTTCACAGACCTCTGAAGAATCTTCTGCGGTGACTTCACAGACAACTGAAGAGTCCTCTGCGGTAACTTCACAGACCTCTGAGGAAACTTCTGCTGAAACCTCACAGACAACTGAAGAGTCTTCTGCGGTGACTTCACAGACTTCTGAGGAAACCTCTGCTGAAGGTTCAGAAACAGTGTCTTCTGAAGCAGAGCCTGCTGAAAGCACAGCTGCCTGATAGTAATTATCCAACAATTTTCACTAAACCATTCTCGGCATCTTCAATGTGAAAGCATTGGAGATGCTTTTTCATCAAGGAGGGATTTTCTCTTGACGATTGTCATTCCCGAAAATGTACAATACCTGATGCACCGCTTACAGCAAGCCGGCTATCATGCCTATGCGGTGGGCGGCTGTATTCGGGATACCTTACTGCATCAAACACCGGAAGATTGGGATATCTGCACGTCTGCCTTGCCGCAGGAAACACTGGATACCCTTCAATTGCCCAATATCATCGAAAACGGCTTGAAGCACGGCACGGTTACCGTGCGGTATCACGGTGAAAACTATGAAATCACAACTTTCCGCACAGACGGCAGTTATACGGACAACAGACGGCCTTCCAGCGTCACATTTGTGACAGATGTACGGGAGGATTTGCGGCGGCGGGATTTTACCATCAATGCCTTGGCGTATAACGATACGGAAGGGTTACTGGATTGTTTTGGCGGGGCAGAGGATTTACAGCAAAAAGTCATTCGCTGTGTTGGCAATCCGGACGAACGCTTTCAGGAGGACGGTCTGCGTATTATGCGGGCTTTGCGTTTTGCGTCCCGTTTCGGGTTCCGTATTGAAGAAGAAACAGCCGCCGCTATTCATCGAAACAAGGAATTGCTTCACCATATTTCTGCCGAAAGAATCAATGCCGAACTTAACAAACTGCTGTTGGGGGACAGTGCCGAAGAAATTTTGATGACATTTCCGGACGTAATTGCCGTATTTATACCGGAAATTGAACCGATGATTGGTTTTGACCAAAAAAATCCGCATCACGCCTATGATGTTTGGACACACACTGTAAAGGTGATTGCCCATACACCCAAAGACAAGGTTCTGCGGCTGGCGGCTCTGCTGCACGATATTGGAAAGCCGAATACCTTTACAGTCGATGAACAGGGTATAGGGCATTTTTATGGACATCCTGCCGAGAGTCAGCGGTTGGCCGGTATCATCTTAAAGCGTCTGAAGTATGATAATAACACGATTCAGCAGGTCAAACAGCTGGTGGGACTGCATGACAGGTATCCGGCTTTGAAGGCGGCTTCTGTTCGCCGGTTATTGAGTGAAACGGGCGATACGCTTATGCCGCAGTTAATCAGGTTACAGCGGGCAGATTGTCAGGCCAAAGACGTTTCAGCGGCAGAAAAGGCCGATGTGTACTTTGATCAGCTGTCAGCACTTTGTGATGAAATTATGAAGACTTCCACGGCGTATACCCTGAAAATGCTGGCTGTCAATGGGCAGGATTTGAAAGCTATTGGCATCAAAAACGGAAAAGATATCGGACGGATTCTTCAGTTGCTGTTGGAAGATGTGATTGACGGCACCCTTCCGAACGAAAAAGAGTTGCATATTAAAAAAGCGAAAACGCTGTTGGCAGAATAAGAAATAAATAATAAAGAATAACGAATAAATAATAATGCTGCTATAGGTCAAATCAGCGAATTTCGGGCAGAATAAAGAATAATGTTGATTGAGGT
>CADCOZ010000263.1 GCA_902803125.1 uncultured Ruminococcus sp. | reverse complement strand
CTTGTGGGCGACACGAAGTTAGTCCCTTTAGGGAGTGCAGGGGCAAAGCCCCTGCTGGGAGGTTTGGAGGGCAAAGCCCTCCAACACTCTACTCTTACAGCTGATTCTGAGGTTCTGTATAGGGGGTGACTGCAATTTCAAGATTGCCGTTTTTGGTACGGAGTTCATCAATAAAGGCTTTTTCCTCGGAGGGATCTTTCATTACGATTTTGAAGGACAGGCGGAACATGGAACCCATACCGGTGGTTTTGACACCGGCATTTTCAAAACTCTTCAGATAATGATGAAACGTATCGTCAAAAGCACCTGCGTATTCGAGCGATTCGGGAATCGTAATCCGGAGCAGACGCTCTTCACTCATGGATTTGTGTTCAAAAATCGGCAGGAGAGAAAGAACCAGATAGATCATCGCCATGCCCAGCAGAATTACCACGCCATAGGCCACATAACCCATACCGAACGCAATACCGGAACCCATCGCTACCAACAGGGATGTGATTTCATCGGCACTGCCGGGCGCACTGCGGAAACGTATCAGGCTGAAAGCACCGCCAACCGCTACACCGGCTCCGATATTGCCGCTGACAAAGGTGATAACAGCCGCTACCACAAAGGGAACTACGGCGGTTACAATAAAAAATCGTTTCTTGGCACGGATACGGAAAGAAATAATCCATGCATACACAAAACCGGCTATCAGCGAAGCCGCCGCCATAATAAAGAATTGTGAGGGAGTAACCCCGATGGAAGTATAGATCGAATCAAACATAATCAACACCCTTTCATTTACTAACTTTCAGCAGCTGCTGACGATAGGCTTCGCCATATTTGGAAAAGCTGGTTTTATAGATCTGACCTTTTGTCAGGAGAGCAGAGAGCCACAGCGGAACCGCCTGCTGTACCTTCACTTCTAAGATGGTATAGCCATCCGGCAGCAGGGGCGTTCCGGCCATAGAGGTGGTCAGGTTCAAATCTTCATAACGGTAGCGGGGACAATGGTCGATTGTCAGACGCAAATCGCCGTCCGGCTGAAAATAGGCTACTCGGTCGTAGATAATCAAACACGCCGGTACTAAGGTTTGATAATAATCCCGAAACGTGGTGATTTCCCGATTGATCTGACCGCCGGCACAAATATCGCCTTCCCCGTAAAAGAATTTTTCAACCAGAGGAATGGTGGACTGTACCCGCCGTTTATAGACGATGCCATAAGCCTTCCGCTTGAGTTCCAGAAAAACCGGTGATGCGTCCGTAGCCAAGCCGTAGGAACGCAGGCGGATTTTTTCTTTGAACGGCGGCTTTTCAATGGAAGTGCGTATCAGGCGATAATTCGGCGTATCATAATACAAAGAGGCAATAGAAGTCAGACCAAATTTATCAACCTGCATATAGGCTGAAACGCTTTCTTTGAAATAAGCCGTTTGTTCGGGTGTCATGAGATACTTCATCTCGTAACGCTTCATGACAACAATAGGACGTTCAATCGCTGCCATTGTCCATCACCTCCCTCTTTACAAATCCAATGTGATAATCATGGTGCCGTTTTTGACCACGGCACTCAGGCGGCCATTATGGGACTGCATAATACTTTTAACATAGGCAAGGCCAAGACCGGTGCCGCTGATATTGGCGGCGTTATCCAATCGGACAAAGCGGTCGAAAATCTGGTCATAATTTCCGTTGGGCAGGGTCGTATCATTCGACTGTATCAGCTTGATGCGGTCGTTGTGCTTTTGCAGGGTAAAGCTTGCCTGCGACACGGAAAAATGCAGGGCATTGTCAATCAGTTCCCGCAGCAGCTTTTGTGCGGTTTCATCAATGATGTTCAGGGTAATGTTCGGCTCAATAGTATGTGTCAGGGTCAGGTTCCTTTCGCTGAAGGCCGAACGGCTGTTTTCCAGCATAGCGGTGAGTAAATCGCTGATGTCCGTTTTGGTCTTGCTTTCCGTTTCTTCAAAGAGAGAAAGCGTCCCCAAATCTTTGACCAATCGGGTCATCCGCTTGACCTGTTTATTGATGGACTGTGTCTGCAAATTGGTGCCGCTCTGCCGTTCCAGTGTTTCGGTATCAGCGTTGATAATGGTCAGCGGCATTTTGAACTCGTTTTCCAGCTGGGCAATAAACAGCTTCTGTTTGCGGTCGGCTTCTTCCAAAGGTTTGAACAATTTGCGGCCTATGATATGCGCCAGTACAAAGCTGAGGATAATAAAGATGCCGCCGCCTACAAGAGAGATAATCAGAATACGGTAACTCGGCCACAGCTCACGGCTTTGATCAATCACCGTAACAAAGGTTTGTTTGCCGTCCTGATAGACCCGATAGCGGTAGGAAACATTTGTCCAGCCGGTCGTACCGCCCAGCAGGCTTCTCGCCCATTCTTCGGCTTCTGTCTGACTGACTGAGGACATCCGGAACTCCACCACAGAGGCCTTGTCTTCTTTATCAAAAGCAAACGTGAAATACCGCAGAGAAGAATTCATTTCAGGGGAATTGGGTCCCATGGAACCGAAGCGGCCATTATCCAGCCGGAAAGGTTTTTTCGTCTGCGGATTGTCGCTGATACCCTGTTTTTGAGCATCGGCCTCTGTGTTTTCCGGTTCAGGGTTCTGCGAGGGATCCAGAACACCGTGCCGCTGTGCAATCTGAGCGGTCAGGAAATCCGCATCATCGGCGGCCATCGTGAAGTTCAGCACGTTGATCACTGTCAACAGTAATGACAGCAGCAAAATAATAATAAGTTCCGTTAACAGGATAAATCTGTTTCTTGCTTTATTCATAATTCATCTTCACCAACCTATAACCGTCATGGATCAAGTATTTAATACAAACATTCTTGTGCAGTTTTGCTAACTTATGGTTCAAAGCGGTCATATAAGGACCCGCCCGTCTATAGTTCATCGGCTGACGATACAATAAGGCACGGAAAACGGAAATTTCTCCTTCCGTCACCGGCAGTGTCCGGCACAAGGAAAACGAAGGCACCTCGATAACAGCATCTTCGAAGTGCAGGGATTCTTCGCTTTTTTGCTGAGCCATGACACGCTCGATGGTGTCCGTTAACTCCTGCGGCAAAAAGGGCAGCGGCAAATAAGCATGAGCCAGTGGGTCGTCCGACAGCATATCCGAATGAATCCGCTGTTCGGTCAGGACAATAACCGGAATCTGTTTGTCCCGACACAGCCGTATCAATTCACGGGCCGGAATGCGGGGAATGTCCTCGTTCAAAATCAGAATATCACAGCCGCCGTGTGACAGCTTTGTGATGACCTGCGTTCCGTCAAAAACCGTACTGACCGTATGACCGTTCAGCATCAGCAGGGTTTGGAACGCTTCCAGAAAGTCCCTGTCGGGATCTGCTAACAGCATATGCATGATGCTTTCCTCCTCTCGGTTCGCTGTCTATTTCAATATACCATATTTTCCTGATATATTCAAACAGATGCCTATAATTTCGTATACAGTGTCAAAAAATGATACTGTATTCTGACAAAATCCATAAAGGAATTTTGTTATATTTAGTATAATAAACATCTATAGCCCTGCTGTGACAAACAAATGAAATAAACCTGAATTTTAGCTGTAATTTTTTCAAGACTCCACAGAAATTACCAAAAAACCACGCTCATATTACAGCTTGTGCGGTTCATACTAATAATGCAGTCGAAAGAAAAGAAAGCCGCTTGGTACCGACCGTCAGAAACATCTTCTGTCTACAGTCGGTCAGCGGAACCGACTGTAGTGAAAAAAATTGAAGGAGATTGTTTTATGGCTAACAATAACAATAGCAATTCTATCAATGTTCCCGAAGCAAGACAGGCACTGGATCAGCTGAAAATGGAATGTGCCAGTGAAGTCGGCGTTAACCTCAAGCAGGGCTACAACGGTGATTTGACATCCCGTCAGGCCGGTTCCGTGGGCGGCCAGATGGTGAAAAAAATGATCGAAGCCTATGAAAGAAGTATGTAATCACCATTGTGATTCGTGCATTCTTTTCTCGGTTTCTTCCGTCATCTGAGCAGTTTTGAGGAACCTACCCTGATTCACATCGGTACCTTGTCATAAAGCAAAAGCGTCCGTCAAGCGGATGCTTGTCAAGCTTTTGTGCAGAATAATAAAAAGGACCAAGCCAAGCGGAAACAAGCCCTTCGGTTCAATTTCTCCGTGTTTGAGAACAATGGAAACGGGTTCCAAAGAAAAACGGCGTATGCTCCGTCTGAAAGGACAGGCATACGCCGCTGTTATTTTTTGTGCAGAAGAAAAATTTATACGCTAAAAAGCATCGTACCGTAGGACGGATACGGCCAGTAT
>CADCOZ010000262.1 GCA_902803125.1 uncultured Ruminococcus sp. | reverse complement strand
TGGCCTCTGGCCTCCGCAAGCCTTTGAAAAGCTTGCGAAAAACTTTTAACTTGATGGTTTCCCGGTGATTTCCCAAAGGGAAACAAAACAAGTCCAAAGCAGATGTCTGATAATAGTATACCCGCTTTTCTTTGCAATATTACCGATTTTCTGTCAGAAATATGATGTATTTCAATTCGTCCGCATCCATAGTCCTACGGCAGAACCACCCATCCGTCACAGCACGGGAGCGGCCATGTTTAGTTATCGAAGTCACTGCTGTCATAGCCCATCGAGCGGAGCAGGCTTTCACGGTTCCGCCAGTCCTCTTTGACCTTGACCCAAAGCTGAAGATTCACCTTACACCCAAAGAAGCGTTCCATGTCCTGCCGGGCATAACTGCCAACCCGTTTCAGCATGGCACCGCCCTTGCCGATGATAATGCCTTTATGCGAATCCCTTTCGCAGAAAATGGTGGCATCCATGTCAATCAGACCGCCTTCCGGACGTTCTTTCATGCGTTCCACCACAACCGCCGTGCCATGCGGCACTTCCCGCTCTAACAGCCGCAGCAGCTTTTCACGAATCATTTCGGCCGCCAGTACCCGTTCGGGCTGGTCGGTCAGGGTATCCTCGTCAAAAAGAAAGTCGCCTTCGGCGGCTAACGCCCGCATTTCCTTCTTAAGAGCCAATAGTCCCTCGCCGGTTTGGGCAGAACACGGCACAACCGCACTGAAATCATACTGTGCCGACCACTCCGCAATCTGTCCCGCCAATACGGTTTTGTCCTGAATGGTGTCTATTTTATTGATGACCAGCACGGCCGGCAGTCCCAAGGAACGGAACTTCTCGGTCAGCTGTCTTTCTTCTTCACCGATTTTTTTGTTGGCTTCGGTTACCAGCACACACATATCCACACCCGCCACGGATTCATTGATGGACTTGAGCATATACCGATCCAAATCGTTCCTCGGACGGTGCAGACCGGGCGTATCAATGAATACCAATTGGGTGTTTTCTTCTGTCAGAACACCCATAATGCGTGTGCGGGTCGTCTGCGGTTTGGAGGAAACAATCGCAATCTTCTCCCCCAGCATCTTATTCAGCAGGGACGATTTCCCCACATTCGGCCGTCCCACAATCGCTATAAAAGCACTTTTTCTATCCATCATATTTCTTTCCTTTCTATCCTTCTCAACTTGTCACCGCTGAGCCTTCCGGCCATTCTTGCTATCCTTGCGAACCTTTCACGGCTTGGCTTTATTGTTGTTTTTGCCATGCTTTTCGAAACCGTCCTGTTGTTTCTTGGGGAAAGGAGGAATCCCGAAAACCACATACAGCACCGATACCGCCGACAACAGTACCAAAGCTATCAAATTCAGCGGATGACTGCCATAAAAAGCCGCCGCTTCCTGCCAGCCGGATCCGTCCCAAAACAGCACAACACCCACCACCGCCGCAAAACAGGCGGCCACCAGTACCGCACCGGCGGCGGCATCTTTGACACGGCGGATACGCTCATCTTTCTCTAACGTGACTTTATCGCACAGCTCTTCTATGGCCGTATTTACCGCTTCCAGGGCCAGAACACTGCTGATTGTCAGCAAAAGCAGGATATATTCTCCACGAGAAAAATGAAAAAAACGTGCAAAAATGAGAACATACAGTGCCGCCACTGTATGAAATCTCATATTCCGCTCGTTTTTAATACAATGTATGAACCCGCAAAAGGCATATTGAAATCCCTTGAAAAATGACATCAAAATTCATCCTTCATAACATAACTGGAGGAACTCGGCAAACCAAGCTGTGTCATGACCAGTTCTTCTTTTTCACGCATACGGATTCTTTGCAGGCCGTTATCCTCATGGTCATATCCCAACAAATGCAGCATGGAATGCGCCGTCAAATAGCCGACCTCACGCTGTAAGCTATGCCCGAAACGCTCAGCCTGCTCTACGGCCTTCTCCATAGAAATCACAATATCACCCAGAATTTTGGCACCGGTGGCCGGATTGATATCATACTTGCCGTTTTCGCCCATCGGAAAAGACAGCACATCCGTCACACTGTCATTCTTGCGATAGATGGCATTCAATTCCTTGATTTGCTTATTGTTCACGAACGTTACGCCCACTTCTACCGAGCCTTCAAAGCCCTCCATCTTCAGCACCGCATTACAGCATCTTCTGATCAGCATACGCAGTCCTGTGGGAATCTTGACATCCTTCTGCTTACTGGTAATGTTTACTTTTATTTTATCCATTTTGAACCTCACCTTTCTTTGATGATAGAGTATTAAATTGTTACAAAAGACTTTTTCATGCACCTGACCGTATTGTTATCGAGCCGGCCGTTTTTGTCCGGCATTTTCATAAGCCTTGATGATATCCTGCACCAGTCTGTTCCTGACAACATCTTTAGCGGAGAACATCACCGTTTCAATCCCATCAATATCCTTCAGAATCCGCACCGCATCCTTCAGTCCCGAACGAACACCGCCCGGCAAATCAATCTGGGTGATGTCGCCCGTAATGACCATTTTGGAATTAAATCCCAGTCTGGTCAGGAACATTTTCATTTGTTCGGGCGTTGTGTTTTGTGCCTCATCCAAAATAATAAAACTGTCATCGAGCGTTCGGCCTCTCATATAGGCCAGTGGTGCCACCTCGATGTTTCCTCTCTCCACATATTTTTGATACGTTTCTGCCCCCAGCATATCAAACAAAGCATCATACAGCGGCCGCAAATACGGGTCTACCTTACTTTGCAGGTCACCCGGCAGGAAGCCTAACTTTTCACCGGCTTCTACCGCCGGTCTTGTCAGAATGATCCGGTTGATCTCTCTGGCCCGAAAAGCCGCCACGGCCATAGCCACGGCCAGATAGGTTTTTCCGGTGCCGGCCGGTCCCACGCCCACCACTACTGTATTCTTTTGGATGGCGGTGCAGTAATTCTTCTGTCCCAGTGTTTTCGGCTTCACCGGCCGTCCTTTGGAGGTAATGCAAATGCAGTCCCCCGCTAACTGTTCAATGCGGTGTTCGTTGCCCTCGTTGACCAGCGACATACAATAGCGAACATTCTGGTCGCTGAGTGCCTCTCCTTTATTCAGCAGACTTAGAAGGCTTTCTATCACTTTCACCGCCTTGGCCACATTCTCCGGATCACCGGTGATTTTCATTTCCGAACCGCGGCACACCACTGATACCATATATTCATTTTGTATCAATTTAATGTTTTCGTCAAAGGTACCAAACAGGGCCACCGCCTGTTCCATACGGTCAATATTGATAACTTGTTCGAGCATTGAATCACCTGAATTATCCTTGTGAATGACAGATTGTTAACATTTTTAGCAAAAATATGGAATAAGGATAGTTTTTTTTTGATTATACCATAAAAATAGTTAAAAGTCACTATATTTTTAAAAATTTTTTTTAAAAAACTATAAATGAGCAAATTTCAAAAGTTTCGTTATAATGCACAAACAACTCATAGGATTTAGTTGATTCAAGTCATAAATACAGGGGCTGAATTTTGATTTTGACCAAAATATTTGTGCAAGTTGTCAGATTTGCTCATTTATAGTAATAAAGAATAACGAATAAATAATAATGTACGAGGAACCAAAAATCAGCGAATTTCGGGAGGGGGTTTGGGGGAACCCCTTTTTTC
>CADCOZ010000261.1 GCA_902803125.1 uncultured Ruminococcus sp. | reverse complement strand
TGACGGGAGCGGTGAGAAGGCAAGACGGGCAGTATTCACCGGTTTTCCCCAGCGGCTGACCGACAGGGTAATATGCGGCACAGCCGCACCGGTATAAGCCGCACAAACCCGTGGGTCATCGGCCGGAAGCTGTACCGACAGCCCTTCATTTTCTGCATCACGACCATAACCGGTAATATAACACGTCAGGGATTGCCCCCATAAAGAGGTGTCTATGTGCTGTGGACGAAAAGCAAAAGTGATGTGCGGAAACGCTATTTCCCTTTCAAGCGGTTCACGCTGTAAAGCGGCGGTGGCCTGTCTGATTTGCGGCCATTCAAAAAATACACCCCAATAGATTATTCCGTTCATGTGGCCTCCCCTTTGCCAAACATGGCTTCATATTCATCTATCCATTTGCGGATTTTATCCGCCATTTTCCTCTGCTTGCCTGCTTTGGCAAATTCGTCGTCGGAAGCATGGGCAAAGGCATTTCGGTAAGGTCTGACCTGCTCAATCTGCTCCGCCAGCGTTTTCAAAAAATGTTCTTCTGAATGGGACGCAAAAAAGTCAGAATTCAGCTTCCATATCTCGCCAGACAAATAGTAAGGAATCTTTTGGGCTATTTTTTGGGGATTCTGAAGATACTTTTCTAATGTTTTTCTGTAATTAAGCGAATCGTTTCGTTTTAACTTATCCAGTTCCCCCATCAAGTCCCAAATTTTCTTCCGATAATACGTCATCACTTCCGGATACAAATGCGGTCTTTCTCTGCCGCTCACGCACATAAACGGAAAGCTGTAATTATAATATACTCTTTTCCAATCGTCTAATTCTGCAGGGGTCAGGCCGTCAGTGGTTATTTTCTCATCGTCCAAATAGGACTGAAAGCTGCTCGTCATCTTAGGAGTAGTAATATCAAAACGGCTTGTTTTAATCGTTTGGATATAGCTAAATTTTCCATTGACATAGTCCAATGATAAAGTTGTTTTAAATATCCTCGTGGGAAAAGTAAGAGGGTTAGAGCTATCTTTGCTATTGAACAAATCCACCAGAAGATTATAAACAAAGGGTATCACACCATTTTCATTCTTATGCTTCTTTTTCTCATAGCGACGACCTCGTTTGGTATCAGTGCTTTGCGTGCTTGTTTGTGTGTTTTTCGGATTGACAAACTCATAATATCTGTCTTTGGCTTTCAATTCCTCTTTCAGGAGTTTCAAGCCGACATCTTCTGTCACCGATGTGTCTGTCAGGACGATGACCCCATGTTCATACAAAACATCAATAATCCGCTCATGAAAGGTCTTGATCAATTCTTCATCGGACAGTTCTTTCAGCTTGGCAAAAGAGTCCATTTCCCATTTATCTTTGGCTTTTTTCAGAGCGTGGTGTTTGATACCACGGCCCACAGCAGAACCGTCGTTCGCCTGCTTTTCCAACGCCGTCTGTTTTGCGGACCACGTCTGTTCATCTGAAACAATAATCTGTTCAGACTCCCGCACATGGTCATCTATGTCCTGTACCCCTTCCAAATCGCTTTGGTCGGCAATGCCCATCTCAATCAGCTTACGAATGATTCGTTCGGCACTGTTTTCTGCCTTGGCGATGCTTTCAATATCGGCAATCATCTGATAAAGGCCGGTGCAGTCCACGAGCTTGCGATCATTCTGGTTGCTGATATCACTATAGATAACCTGCTGTACCCGTGCATTGAGCGGTTCCAACACCTTCAGCAGGAGCAGGGAAATCATACTGGCAATCCGACTGCCGCCCGTTACGTCTACATACAGGTCAATGCTCTGGTTATCGGCGGCACACGCCAAAATGGTATCCACAATACCCCGCCATTCTCTCGTGTCTGTTCTTTCGGGAATCCGCACCGGCAATAAAACCGCCTGCAAATAATCCGTTACCGAACCGTATCCATGTACCGCTAAATACTGGCCGACAAACGGTTCCTGTTCTGCCAATTCTTCTATGTACCGTCCGATGGCCTCCCGATAATAGTCATAGGTTGATTGACCGTCCAAAGCCTCAGAGGCCTCCAAGCATTCCTTGGTTACCAGCACAATGATTTTATCCAGCATTTCCTTTTTCTGCACCATTTTCCAAATGTAATACTTGGTTGGGGTTTCATTGGTCTGCATCCCCCAAAAAATGACCTGTTCTTGGCCGCAGGCCATTTCTTCCGTACCGGTGCGATAGGGTAAGATTTCCCCTTTACTTCTCATCCAGCTCAGCGTTTCAATATAGCAGTTCATCCATACACCTCCTTAAAATTCTCTGAAACACACAAAATCCATGTGGCTGGTCTTCACCGTGCGTCCCTGTTCGTCAACATACTCCTGCGCATGGCGTTCACTGCACGCCGCCACCACCCTAACGCCCGCTTCCTTGAGCAGGCTAACCAGTGCATAGGTCAGCGTAAACTCACCCGAACACATCACACAGTCGGGCTTGAACGCCATCACCTGCTGAAGCGTCTTCTGAGCCAAAACCGCCACCTCTTGTTTATCGGCTGTTGGCGGAACATTCGGAAACGGCACATCCTGTATCTCGCCATAAACATGAGCCGCCTTCAGCTGTTTTTCACTCCATGCCGCCGACGGATGATTCGATACATTAACAAACATCTTCTCTTCCTCCTTAATTTAAGGGCAGCCACTTGGGGAAAAACTTTTTCTGGCGAAAAAAAGTTTTCCCCCAAACCCCCTTTCAAAATTCGCTGACTTGATCTCAATCAACATTATTCAGTTTTCAGTATTCTCTTATTTCTCCTCTATGCGGCGGAGCAGCTGGGTAAAATATTTTTTCTGCTCCGAAACCGTCATATCGGATACTTTTTGATGGTGCAAAAACAAGAAATACGTTACATACACCCGATTCTTAAACGGCGTGGAAAGCCTTTCGGACGGGCTTTGCCGAATGCCGAAATAGTCATTACAGCGATACTCCGTGCCGACAATTTCCGCTAACGAACGACACTCCGCTTCTAAAAAATGTCCCACAAAATCCGCTGTCATCGACTGCATAATCAGCTGTTCACGGCGTTTCAAAATCGTTTGCAGGGTCGAGTCTGTATCCTCATACCATTGTTTGCAGACACAAACCATCCGTTCGGTATAAAACAACGCTGTAAACTGTCGTCTGACCGCATTGTTTTCTCTTCGGTGAAGATGCTTTTCAAGATTGTCCATCAGCGGCACAAACAACAGCAACAGTTCATCGGCTCTCAAACGACTCTCAGCCGTATCGGCCGGGTCAGCTTTTTCGGTTTTTTCTCCTATCGGCACCAACGGCTTGTTCTTTCTCTGTTCATCGCAAATGTCATTGTGAATAGCCTTCCACAAATAAGCGGAAAAACTCACGCCGGGTCGGCGGGGCATTTCCAATATAGACGGTTTATCATTCGTCCCCAGCAGTTTTTTAACGGCCGCATCATATTGTAATGACCTTTTATCGTTTGGGTTCACTGTTTCCTGATCAGACACCCTGGGAAACAGGGCTTTTTCCACACAGCAAAGGATACAATTCCGCAGATTCACTTTTTCCTG
>CADCOZ010000260.1 GCA_902803125.1 uncultured Ruminococcus sp. | reverse complement strand
TACCCTATCGGCCAGCACCGCTTCTTCCATATAATGTGTGATGAGAATAATGGTAATATGTTTCTCTTGATTCAGTTTCCGTATGGTGGCGATAACCTCATCTCGTCCCTGCGGGTCAAGCATAGCGGTTGGTTCGTCCAGTACAATGCAGTCCGGTTCCATCGCAATAATGCCGGCAATCGCCACCCGCTGTTTTTGACCGCCGGACAGCTTATCGGGCGAATGTTTGCGATAGTCATACATATCCACGGCTTTAAGAGCCGCATCCACCCGCTGACGGATTTCTTTGGACGGAACGCCTAAATTCTCACAGCCAAAAGCTACGTCCTCTTCAACAACGCCCGCCACAATCTGATTATCCGGATTTTGCAGAACCAACCCCACTTTTTTGCGGATATCAAACAGACAGGCATCGTCTTTGGTGTTCAGGCCATCCACTAACACATCGCCGGTGGTCGGTAAATAAAGGGCATTGAACTGCTTGGCCAAGGTCGATTTTCCCGAACCGTTATGTCCTACAATCGCCACAAACGCACCTTTTTCGATGGTCAGGTCAACGCCGTTGAGTGCAAACGCCGCTTCCTTTTCGGGTTCGCCCTCCTCATATTGAAAAAACAGATTTTTTACTTCAATGAATCCCTTCAAAAGCAGACCTCCCCTGCCAAATAGCGGTACTGCCGCAGGGAAGGGTCAGACCGCTTTCGGTGACATGAAGACCGATTTCAGAGCCGGAAGTATGCCCGCCGAACCGTTTTTCGAGCATAACGCCCAATAAATATTCCATCACAGACGGTGACAAGCCCGTGGTATAGGAATTGAGGATAAAGAACAGGGCATTATCCGACAGAATCGGCACACACAGCTCCACCAAATGGAACAGCTGTTCCTCCAATTGCCAGACCTCACCGCCGGGACCCCTGCCATAGGAAGGCGGATCCATGATGATGCCGTCATAACGGTTGCCCCGCCGCTGTTCCCTCTGAACGAATTTCACGCAGTCGTCCACCAGCCAGCGAACCGGTTTATCGGCCAAACCGCTCAAAGAAGCGTTTTCCTTTGCCCACTGTACCATGCCTTTAGAAGCATCTACGTGTGTCACGGAAGCCCCGGCTCGCAGACAAGCCAGTGTAGCGGCACCGGTATACGCAAAGAGGTTCAGTATCTTTACAGGCCGTTTGGCCGAACGGATAGTATCAGCGGCAAAATCCCAGTTCACCGCCTGTTCGGGAAAAACGCCCGTATGCTTAAAGCCCATCGGCTTAATGCCAAAAGTCAAATCCTGATATTGTATCGTCCACTGTTCCGGCACTTTTTGGTAGTACTGCCACGCACCGCCGCCGCTGCTGCTTCTCAGCTAGCGGGCATGGGCTTTTTTCCACAGCGGATTTTGCTTCGGCGTATGCCAAATAATCTGCGGATCCGGTCGTATCAGGATTATATCCTTCCACCGTTCCAGCCGTTCCCCATCCGAACAGTCTATCAGTTCATACCCATAATCCTGCCATTGTGCCTCTCGCACCGCACTTCCTCCTTTATATTGGAGAGCTTTCCCCTCCAAACCTCCCACCAAGGGCTCTGCCCTTGGAACCCGCAAGCCTTTGAAAAGCTTGCGAAAAACTTTTGTGTTGTTGTCTTTCACACTCTCTGACGTGTTCAACTTCTGTAGTCCGTCATCACTTTATTCATGGAAAAGATACCCATTTATATTTTATTTTTCCTTAAAGACAATATGACGGGTTATGACGGGTTTATATACCCTTTCGTAAAAAAACAAAAATGATGATATACATAAAAATATAGAAAGTATGTATAACCCGTCATACCCGTCATACCCGTCATACCCGTCATAATTCCTAAAAAGAAATCCAACCGGCTATTCCGGCTCAGCAACAAGCCCAATCATAAAACACATCGGAAAAGTCCTTGTTTTTCAAATCCTCTGCCGCCATAAAAAACTGACAGTTGCCGCAGTCGCCAAACATCAATCCGGCCTCGTCATCACAATCAAGCTGCAACAGCAAAACATCTTTTTCGCCGGATTCATATACCACAACAGAATTCTGAACAAAGCAAGGGTAACCGCCCATGCGGGAACCTTCCTGAGCAAAAAGATTCCACAGTTCTTCACGGTCACTTTCGTCCTCAATCGTTTCTATCAGTTCATCAAATCGCTCATCTCCGGACGGTAACGGCATTTCCCCCGCTTCAAACGTAATGCGGCATTCCCGTTCAAAAGGAAGGTTCCTTCTGATTTTCTTCTGATAAGGATTTTCCTTCAGCAATTGGCTTTCATCGGTAAGATAGTTCTCCCTATAAATAACCTTACACGGCTGTTCCAGCCCGTAATATTCGTCATTCACAATGTAAAACTGAAGCAGTCCCTTGGTCGGGAAGTCCTTTAGCGGCGGCATTTCCGACAGGTTGATCTGTGCCAAAAACATCATCGGGTCACCGGAGTCGTCCAACGGATAGTCCTCCGGCCGTTCCAGATACGGACAGCCGCCCAGTTTGCTTTCCCATGGCTTCGTTGCGGCGGGTGTATAGTGCAGAATGTTAGTCGGGCGCATGGTCGCCGCAATCGTTTCTTTCAGATAAGCGAATTTTTCAGGCAGTTCAAACATGGTTAGCACCTCATTCTAAATAAAAAGACATTGTGCAGAGCAGACACAAAGCCGCTCTGCACAGGGTAAAACATGATAACCATTATTTCTTGATTTCGAGAATAGCGCCTCTGTTGCCGGAGGTCACCAGAGAAGCATAGCGGGCTAAATAACCGGTCGTGATTTTGGGTTCTCTGGGCTGCCACTTGGCACGTCTGGCCGCCAATTCTTCGTCACTCAAACGCACGTTGATGGTGTTGGCGTTGATGTCGATTTCGATAATATCGCCGTTTTCAATCAGGGCAATCGGACCGCCGACAGCCGCTTCCGGACTGACATGACCGATAGAAGCACCACGGGTTGCACCGGAGAAACGTCCGTCCGTAATCAAAGCCACGGTGCCGCCCTGTCCTCTGCCCATGATAGCGGAGGTCGGGTTCAGCATTTCTCTCATGCCGGGGCCTCCCTTGGGGCCTTCGTAGCGGATAACAACAACATCGCCGTCATCAATCTTACCGCCGTTAATAGCTTCCATCGCTTCTTCTTCACTGTCGAAAACCTTAGCGGGGCCTTCATGCTTCAACATTTCGGGAGCAACCGCTGAACGCTTGACCACGCAGGAATCCGGTGCCAGATTACCTCTCAGCACGGCAATACCGCCGGTAGTGCTGTAGGGGTTCTCAACCGGACGGATAATATCCGGGTTCTTGTTCACACAGCCCGCAATATTTTCTCCCACGGTTTTGCCCGTGCAGGTAATCAGACTGGTATCCAGCAGACCCAGCTTATTGATTTCATTCATAACGGCATAGATACCGCCGGCTTCGTTCAAATCTTCCATATAGGTTCTGCCCGCCGGAGCCAGATGGCACAGGTTCGGGGTACGGGAACTGATTTCATTGGCAATATCAAGATTCAGCTCAATGCCGCATTCATGGGCAATCGCCGGCAGGTGCAGCATACTGTTGGTACTGCATCCCAAAGCCATATCCATGGTCAGGGCGTTGCGGAAAGCCGCCTCTGTCATAATGTCACGGGGACGGATATCTTTTTTAAGCAGTTCCATGACCTGCATACCGGCGTGTTTAGCCAAACGGATACGCTCCGAATAGACCGCCGGAATCGTGCCGTTGCCGCGCAGAGCCATACCAAGCACTTCCGTCAGACAGTTCATAGAATTCGCCGTATACATACCGGAACAGGAACCGCAGGTCGGACAAACTTTATTTTCATATTCATCTAATTCTTCGGCGGTAATTTTGCCGGACTGATAAGCACCGGTCGCTTCAAACATACTGGAAAGACTGGTCTTACAGCCGTTCACATGACCCGCTAACATCGGACCACCGCTGACAAAGATTGTCGGGATATTGAGCCGTGCCGCCGCCATCAGCAGACCGGGAACATTTTTATCGCAGTTCGGAATCATGACCAAGGCATCAAAAGCGTGTGCCAGCGCCATCGCTTCGGTAGAATCCGCAATCAGATCACGGGTGACCAGTGAATACTTCATGCCCTGATGTCCCATAGCGATACCATCACAGACCGCAATCGCCGGAAATACCACCGGATTGCCGCCGGCCATGGCCACACCCATCTTTACCGCTTCCACCAGCTTGTCAATATTCATATGGCCGGGGACAATTTCATTATAAGAACTGACAATACCGACCATTGGCTTTCTGATTTCCTCATCTGTCATGCCCAACGCTCTCAGCAGTGAACGCTGCGGCGCACATTGAGCACCATTGTGAATGGAATCACTATTCATACTCATAACCGTTAACCTTCCTTTTTTACTTGATTAGCAATAGAATCATTCTCTTCCACCCAAGCGGAAGAGGTTTACTTCTCTATTATAAATTCTTCCTGAATACTTGTCAATCTTTTCTTACGCTTTTCACGGAAATCAATTTTGTTCTGTCAGCTGCCGGGGGTCCAGGGGGAGACCCCCTGGTGGGAGGTTTGGAGGGCAAAGCCCTTCAATAGAATTTTTTGTATTTGACGATAGCGGGAATATGGAGTATAATAGGAAAGTATGCGAAAAACGCATCAGGAAAGGGAGAGAGATGGTTGATACATTTAGAAAACGTTTCCAAGGTTTATCCGAACGGCACCCAAGCAGTCAAAAATCTGACGCTGGATATTGCCGACGGTGAATTTGTCTTTATTGTAGGTCCTTCCGGTGCCGGCAAAAGCACCTTTCTCAAGCTGCTGATACGGGAAGAAAAAGCCGACAGCGGCTCAATTCATGTCAACGGACATAATCTCATGACCATGTCCCGCCGAAGGGTTCCCTATCTGCGGCGTACGATGGGCATTGTCTTTCAGGATTTCCGACTGATTGATAAAATGACCGTCTATGATAACGTCGCCTTTGCCATGCGTGTCACCGGCCATTCCGAACAGACCATTCAAAAGCGTGTTCCGCTGGTACTGCGGTTAGTCGGACTGGGCGACAAAAGCCAACGCAAGCCGCATGAACTTTCCGGCGGCGAACAACAGCGGGTCAGCTTGGCACGAGCCATTATCAATAAACCTTCTTTGCTGATTGCCGATGAACCTACCGGCAACATTGACCCCGAACGCTCCATTGAGATTATGCGAATGCTGTTCGCTATTCACCAAAAAGGAACCACTGTGATTGTCGTCACACATGAACACGAATTAGTCAGGCACTTCGGCGGCAGAGTGCTGTCCTTAAAAAACGGAACCGTGGTTTCCGATACTACCCTGCCGATTCGTTACGGTGCCGTTAAAAATGCATCTGCTCAAAAGGAGGCTCCTACCTCATGAAACTGTCCGGTCTGCCCTATTTATTAAAGGAAGGCTTCAAAAACATCTGGAACAACCGTATGATGTCCTTAGCTTCTGTCGTTGTGCTGATGTCCTGCCTGATCATCACCGGCACCGCCGCTCTGATTTCCGTGAATGTCCAAACACTAATTGCCGGCATCGGGGACGATAACGAAATCACCGTCTATCTCCGTCCGGATTATTCCGATGTGGATTCCATCGCCCTGTCCGGTTCTCTGTCGGCCATACCGAACGTAGAAAGCTGTCATTTCCGTTCCCGCACCGAAGTTTTGCAATCCTATCAGGAAACCCTTGGCGACAATATCTATGCCGCCATGCAGGGGGACGGCAATCCCTTTGGCAACGAATACAAAATACGCCTGCATGACCTGTCGCTTTATGAGGAAACCGTTCGGCAAATCAACGCCCTGTCGGGGGTTGATAAGGTCAGTGACCGCAGTGATATTGCCGAAAAGCTGACCCGATTGGATTACTTTGTGACCGTGACCGGTATCTGGGTTGTGCTGGTGCTGGGCATTGTGACCCTGTTCATTATTGCCAACACCATCAAAATGACCATGTATGCCCGCCGCTTTGAAATCAGTATCATGAAATCCGTGGGAGCCACCAATGCCTTTGTCCGCATTCCTTTTATGGTGGAAGCGATGGCCATCGGCTTATTCTCCGGTCTGATTGCTTCTTTGGCACTGATTGCTCTGTATGAACCCATCCGACAAGCGGCTTCCGGCATTATCGGCATGATACAAAACGCCACCCTGCCGTTGCAAAACATCTGGCTGCCGACTCTGTTAGCATTATCCGGCAGTGGCCTGCTGATTGGTCTGCTGGGCGGAATGCTCTCTGTTACCCGCTATCTGAACAAAGAAGGAGGGGCTATCCTTGGCACATAAACCCACCCGTATACTCGCCTTTCTGCTGACCGCCGTTCTGACATTTACGGTCAGTCTTTCCGCTGTCGCTGACGAAAACGATAACGGCTATTATGATGATAACAATTACAATTATAATGACGGTGACGATACCTATTATGAAGAACCGGACACCACCGAAGAAACCGATGAAACCAACACCGACACAGACGAAGAAGAGTCTGACGACACGGAAAATTTCACCGAAGAGGATTACGAACAGCAGCAGTCGGATTTAGAGGAAGAGAATCGGCAGTTACAGGAACAGCTTCAGCTGACAGCGGAAGAGATTGCTGAAAAACAGCAGACCGTTAAGGACTTGCAGCAGCAAATCACCGAGCTGAAAAGCCGCATTAACGCCGCCAATGACCATATTGATACCCTGAATACGGAAATTGCGGACAAACAGCGGCAAATCGAGGAAAAGAAAGCCGAAATCGAAGATGTTCTTGCCCTTTTGCGGGTACGTTTACGGACGATTCATACCGCAGGCGATACTTCTTCACTGGAAATCATTTTAGGAGCCAAAAACTTTTCTGATTTTTTGGACAAAGCCGAGATGATCAAGAGTATGTCCGAATACGACAACAATCTGATCACCTCTATCGAAAAACAGGCGGCAGAAATTGCGGCCGAACAGCAGGAACTGCAAAACAAAAAACTGACCGTAGAAGCCGAAAAAGCACAGCTGGAAAAAGATAACAAGCATATCAACGAACTGCTTGATGAAAATTCCCGTTTGGTTGAAGAACTACTCACCACCCAGAAAAAGCTGGAAAACGACCAAAAAGAGAACGAAGCCAAACAAGATGAACTGCAAAAAGCATGGGAACGCTATCAGGAGCGTTTGGCAGCAGAAGAAGAAGAGCGTCAGCGTTTGGCAGCAGAAGAAGAAGAGCGTCAGCGGGAAGAAAACAAAAAGCACAGTAATGAAATCATCACCCCCAGCACCAACGGTCAATATGTATGGCCGTGTCCGGGCTTTACCTACCTGACCTCGACTTTTGATGAATGGCGGGGCGAGAACAACCACGGTGCTTTGGATATTGCCGAAGCGGGCATTTACGGAGCCAAAGTCGTAGCCTGTTATGACGGCGTAGTATTTTCCACATGGGAATACTGTACGCACGACTACGGCAAAGATGCCAGCTGCGGGTGCGGCGGCGGTTACGGCAACTATGTTATGATTGACCACGGCGACGGCAAAATCTCTATTTACGGTCATCTGTCCGGGGTAACCGTCAGCATCGGGCAAACCGTCAAAGCCGGTCAGCTCATCGGCTATGTCGGCTCCACCGGTTATTCTACCGGCGCCCACCTGCACTTTGAAACACGCTACAACAACGTCCGCTATGACCCCCTTTCAGAATACTGAGTTGGAGGGCTTTGCCCTCCAAACCTCCCAGCAGGGGCTTTGCCCCTGCACCCCATTGGGGGAAAAC
>CADCOZ010000259.1 GCA_902803125.1 uncultured Ruminococcus sp. | reverse complement strand
GGCCAGATAACAATCAGGGTAACCATCAGCACGAAGGACATAATAATCTGACTGGCCAGCATGACAAACGCATTGGTTGTACTGAAGGCCTGCAAAGCGTCTTCCCTTTTCATGCCGTTGAGCACATAAGCACTGGCCCACAGGATAGACAGGGAAAGTCCCGTCATAACCATCATGACAAGCGGTGTAAAGACGGACATCACTCTGCCCGCAAAGATTTGTACCTTTGTGAAATTCGCATTGACCTTTTCAAACTTATCTTCCTGATAAGACTCAGCATTGAATGCTCTGACAACTCTGACACCGGTCAGGTTCTCTCTGGAAGCAACGTTGAGCGCATCGGTCAGTTTCTGGACAATCTTGAATTTCGGTGTCAGCATCATCAGCATGACCACAACGGCCACCACCAGAATGACCAGCCAAACGGTGGTAACGATGGTTAACGAAGTGTTGGCATACTGCATCAAAAGAACGATTGACCAAATCATGACAACAGGGGCTAAAAAGGCTGTCTTCAAAAATGTGATCCATGCGATATGTACGTTCTGCATATCGTTGGTAGTTCTGGTAATCAGCGATTCCGTAGAGAAAGAAGCAAAGTCCGAAATAGCGAACTCGTTGACTTTCTCATACATTTTCTGTCTGATACCGGTAACACAGCTGCTGGCTGTTGCACTGGCGACAAATCGGATAATGACCTCGATGGCCGCCATCATGATAGCGCATATGGCCATATACAGACCATACCACCAAATTTCAGCTACGCCGTTTTCTCTGCTGGCCTGCACAGCGCCGGTGAGCAAACTAATGTAGCTGACGATTTGCATCATGAAGAAAACTTCGCCCAGTGTCAGCAAAAGAATTGCGATCACAGAGACCCAGTTTTTGGGCTTCATGTTGCTGAAGAGTAATTTGAACATAACATCCCTTCTTTTTAATTTATTTTGTGCATATATTAACGGTATGGCTACCGAGAATACCAACGCTGTTTATACTTTCCCCGATATATCTCCGCCAAAAAGCGTCCGAGAGCCTGTTTAATATCTTGCCGCAGGGGAAAACAATGAGCAATTAGCGATTAACAATGTGTGAGGAAAATGAGCTTTTCAAAAACCGCTAAGGCAACTGCCAAAGTGACGGAAGCATATAACGTTTTCCCCGTCAAGCACTTGAAAGACAACAACACAGCGAATTTTGAAAGGGAATGGGGGGAAAACTTTTTTCGCCAGAAAAAGTTTTCCCCCCATGGGGTGCCGGGAGGTTTTGGGAGAGCAAAGCCCTTCCACATTCCGTGGAAGGAATCAGTATCTGTTTTTGCGAATCTTCTTGATGACCCACACAGCCGCCGCCGCTAATCCAACGGTAAGCGCCAAAGTGCCGGCGGCTTTTCTGATAAACGGCACGTTGTAGTCAAGCAGTGCATACGAGGGGTTAATCCTACGCCGCAAAAGCGGTGATAACAGTTTCCGTCGGGCAGGAAAAATATCATGTTTTATATGCGGACGGCGAGCCATTACCATCACCGCCCGTTCAGGCTCACGGTATCTTTCCCACGTCAGAGAGTCGGTAGACGGGTCACCGGTACGTGCAAAATTCGTCCACATTTGCATCACTGTGGCGGCCAGCTCCTTGTCTGCGGGTTCTCCCGTATAGATGGTTTCTTCCAGATTGCCGAACACATACGCCAGCTCAACCGCATGACAAGCCTTGTACATCGGCAAAACGGAGGGAACCGTCCAGTAATAAACATAGGCCTTGCCGCCGTTTTGGCTGTGCAGACGTGCCTGCTCCACCGCCGGAAGACGAAACATCAGTTCATCATAAAACCGCACCATACGCCAAACACGGGTTCCCTTTTCCAGGGAAAGAAAACCGTTGACCAGCTTTTTTTCAGAGGCCGACAGCTTTTTCATATCATTTTCAAATTTAATCAGCGTACCCAAAGAAAAAGGAATGATACCGCCGACTTCCCCTATCCAGTAATTCGTTTCCTCTGCGTTTGTGCCAATGAGTATATCAACGTCTGCCGTTTCACCCTTTTCGTACGGCTGATAAGGATCCAGCGGAATCAGCCGGCCGTCACGCTGAGGAAAACAATTGTATTCGTTGAGTTGCTCGTTGATCCGCATCAAATCATACTCGCTAAGATTTAACAGCTGTGCAACAGACTTCGCCCCGCTCAGTTGCTTCAGCCGTTCCGAAAAGTCACGGCACTCTTCCTTGGAAAATGTCAGTGCCACTGACCCGCTTTCGGCTATCACACGGTGAAACAACCCTTTTGCACAGGGAATGATCGGCAGCAGCGATACGCTTCCGCCTCCTGCGGATTCCCCGAAGATGGTGACGTTTTGCGGGTCGCCGCCGAACACCCGAATATTCCTTTGCACCCAGCGAAGTGCTTCGATCTGGTCAAGGATACCGAGATTGGGCGCATCGGGATAATCCTCGCCTCCCTCAAAATAGGACAAATCGACAAAGCCCATCAGACCAATGCGGTAGCCTACGGTAACAAGGATAATATCCGGATGTGTCCTGACAAAGTTTTTTCCGTCATACATGGGGTCGGCGGTGCCTCCCCAGCCGTATGAACCGCCGTGAAAAAACACCATAACGGGTTTGTCGGGGGTATTATCGTCAAGATTTTTCCAAACATTAAGGTACAGACAGTCCTCACCCTGCCGATAATATGACCCCAACTCCGTTGGCCATTCGGTCTGAATCGGAGATTTTCCGTTGTAATACGCCTGCCATACCGCTTCGCTGCTTTTCACCGGCTGCGGTGCTTTCCATCTCAGCTCTCCCAGCGGCTGTTCGGCAAACGGAATCCCCCGAAACACACAAATGTTATCTGATTTTTGTCCGACAAAAACGCCGTTCTCACACTTGGCCGAAAGACTTTGATCATAATCGCCTTCCACCAGCCGATTAACGCCGTAGGTGTCACGAACTCTTTTTTTTGCTTCTTCCGTCATATTTATCTCTTTCTTCCAAAAATAGCCAGAATTGTTTCAAAGAATGTCTTTTTGCTGCTGTATTTTTCTCTCACTTCGCCAACGGTAACATCCGTCTGAGAATTGTGCGTGACAAGACCCTGTGCCACTTTGATAAAGATATCCTTGAACTTATCTATGCTCTCATCGTCATACAGACTTGCGGTATAGTCAATCATCAATTGCAGGCCGTCAGATCCGTCCAGAATTTCCATATCAAGCATGGTTTGTGAAGCTGCCTGATTCTGACGGATATCAATGGTTTCTATGTTCATTCCCTCTGCGCCGCCCATATCACGGATATCCTGCTGATAGAGCAAATAGGCCGTTTCATTTCCGCCTGCCTGATTATGGATATCCACATAGGGATAACAGCTGTGTTCAATGCCCTTGTGCACCTGATCGTGAATATCCAGGAACAAATCACGAATGGTCATATCATCCCTAAGACGAACGCCGACAGGAAGATCACGGAAAAGCAGACCGACCGAATTCATGGCCAGCATATCCTCACGGCCGTTATAGATCCACGAGAGCTTGATGTCGTTCTTTTCATTGTAGATGGAAATCGCCAGTGCGGCCACGGCAATAAAGAACTCGTTGCGGCTGATGCGATAATGGCGTTCTACTGCCTTCATCTGTGGCTGTTCGATGCCGATAGGCGCTAAAAGCTCACCCATTTCATTCTCACGGGATTCATGATCCGTTACGGGATAGCTTGACCACTCAACATTTTCAAAGCGTTCCTCAAAGTAACGCTTGCTCTCCTCGTAGAAGGCGGTATTCGCTTCCTCCTCACGGTTCTGCAAAATCAGATAGTACAGATCCGGATCGGGCTGCATACCCATATACGCCTTGCCGACGTTCTGCATAAATACCTTGAGCGAAGTGCCGTCAAACAGCGTGTGGTGAACGTCAAAGAATACATAGCCGTTTTTCTCGGTTTCAAACACACGGCAGCGGTGCAGACACCCGCCGATAATCTTAAACGGCTGCACTAAGTTATCCTTTATATTCTTAAACTCAAACTCGCTGAGTTTTTCCACTCTGATGTCCTGCAATACCTCCGGTGTATAACGCTGGATAATCTCGCCGTCATCGTTAAAATGGAAGGTGGTGAGCAGTGCGGAATGATTGCGGATAGCGGTGTGCATGGCCTGTGCCAACCGGTCGGTATCGAACGAATCCTTGTCAAACTTCATCACCGTGAACAAGTTGTACATTGTCGATTTCGGCGTGTACAGCTGATAGTCAACCATATAAAGCTGTTCAGCGGTCAGGGGATGATCGGTTTTCATCGCACGGGCATTCTTGATGACGGGATCCTCTCCGTCATCGTTTTTGTGGTTCTCCTCATACATTTCGGCGATTTTCTTCGGCGTTCTGCCGCGGAAAATCTCGCTCGCATTCAGTCCGGGCAAACCGCTTTCCGTAATCACCTTGATGGAACCGAGGGAATCGCCGCCCAGCTCATAAAAGTCATCGTTGATACCGACCTGCTCCAATCCGAGAACCGTCGCCATAGCGGTGCAGAGCTTCTCCTGGGTTTCGTTTTCAGGTGCCACATAGTCGGTCTTAAAGTCGGAAGCATCGGGCTTTGGCAGCTCCTTTCTGTCCATTTTTCCGTTCGGCTTGAGAGGAACCTTATCAATTTTCATATAGTACGCAGGAATCATATAATAGGGCAGACGCTTGGAAAGCTCCTCCCGCATTTTGTCGGGGTCGACCTCAACATCATCAAGGTAATAGGCACAGAGGTAGCTTTTGCCGTTTTCCTCAAAGCCACGAGCCGCCGCCCAACTGATGCCCAGCACCTGCTTGACCGAGGCTTCAATTTCTGCCGGTTCAATGCGGTTGCCGTTGATTTTGATCATATCGCCGGAACGTCCGAGCAGCACATAGTTGCCGTTTTCATCGGTTCGAGCCAGATCACCGGTGTGATAAATGCCGTTTTTGAACGCCTTTTCTGTTTCTTCCGGCAAATTGATGTAACCGCGCACAAAGGGATTTTCAAAGCACAGTTCGCCGATTTCCCCGTCCGGTGCTTTGCTGCCATCTTCGGCCATCAGCGTGATTTCACAGTCTATTTCCGGTTTACCGATGGGACAGGTTTCATAGGACTTGTCAATCTTGAATACCCCAACGGCAAAGCCGCTTTCGCTCGCCGCATAAATATTGATCAAATCAAGGTTTTTGTTGTACACGTTGTTGGCCGGTTCACTGCCGACAAACAGCATACGCAGGAACGGGCCTGTCTGATTGCCAAGCATACGAACGTACGAGGGCGTTAAAAACGTAATGGTGATGCACTTTTCAAGGAAAAATAATTTGAGTGCCATCGGATTTTTGATTGTGGCGTAGCTGACAACGTACGTCCTGCCCCCACAAATGCTGAGTGCCTTCAGAATGACAATGACCGATGCCACAAAGTTCATCGGTGCCAGAAGAGCAATCCTGTCTTTGCCGTTGAAAGGGGTTTCTCCGTTTACTTGGATGGAGTCAATAGCTCTTTGAAGGTTGCCGTACTCATGCAGCACACCCTTTGGATTGCCTGTTGTTCCCGATGTATAAATAGCGTAGGCCGCATCATGGTCGTCAGCCGTAATATAGCCTTTTTTGGGCTCAATGGCCATAATCTTTTCCCAGTT
>CADCOZ010000258.1 GCA_902803125.1 uncultured Ruminococcus sp. | reverse complement strand
TAATATCAAGAAGTCTTTTCGCTTGATGATTCCCGCTCCTGATGGACAGGGGCGGGTTTTTTGCGGGTTAAAGCGGCTTGGAAGGTTTTCCTGTACGCTTTGCCCATTTCCGCTGAAAAAGTTGGCGGTTTTTCTGCCAGTATGGCGGTAGTCAAAGCCGTCAAACCGTGCTATAATGAACGGGGAAGATTTGGCGGTGACACAAACAGGACATCGCTCATAAAGGGGGATCATACCTATGAAATATAAATTCATTTCCGACAGCCATACACACAGCGAAAATTCCTTTGACGGCAAGGACAGCGTGGTGATGCTGTGCGACAGAGCCTTGCAGCTGGGACTGTATTCGCTGACGATTACCGACCACTGTGAGTGTCATGAATACTATCAAAATCATGTTCGGCAGGATATAGAGGGTTCCATTCGGGATACGCTCAAAGCCAGAGGGTTATATGCCGACCGTCTGCGGATTTATACGGGTATTGAATTGGGTCAGCCTACACAGAATCCCCAAGCGGCACAAGAAGCTTTGTCACTGGCAGATTATGACTTTGTGCTGGGTTCCCTGCATAACCTGAAAGGGGAACAGGATTTCTATTTCCTGCACTATACGCCCGACAATGTCAAAGGCCTGCTCGACCGCTATTTTGTAGAACTGCTGGACTTGGTCAAAACCGACTGCTTTGATTCACTGGCACATATTACCTATCCGTTCCGTTATATTGCCGCAGAACCGTCTTTGATAATCAATCCCGCTCAATATGCCGAACAGATGGATACGGTGTTGGAAGCCCTTGTTCGAAACGGGAAGGCGTTAGAGGTGAACTCCTCCGGACTGCGGCAGAAAATCGGTGTTACCCTGCCCGATGAACCGATTATTCGGCGGTTCCGTGAACTGGGCGGCCGCTATGTAACGGTCGGCTCCGATGCCCACCGCTGGGGCGATATCGGAGCCGGCATTGAAGAAACCTTCCGCCTGCTTCAGCGATGCGGCTTTACGCATTTTACGGTTTACCATAAACGCACCCCCGACCTTTTGCCGATTTGAACACCCTTCCCGACACCTCGGAGTGTTGTTGTCTTTCAAGTGCTTGACGGGCTAAGCGGCTGTATTCTGCCGCTGCTTCGGCATTTACCTTACCGACTTCTGATAAACTTGCCTTGTCTTGAACATTATGAATTATGCATTATGCATTATGAATTATGAATTTTTCCCTGCGGCCAGATATGCAGCAGGCTCTGAGAAGCGGCAATTTAATCATTTTTGGTATCTTTTAGTCATCACAACGGTTGTTGGTTATTGTGGATTATGAAGTACGAAATATTCCACAGAGGAATTCTTTTGTGGAAATCAGACAAAAAACAAAGAGAAAATTTTGATTTATCGTGGCTTTAAACTTATTCTATCCTGTGATATAATGACAATGTAGACAGAAGTCGGTTCTGTCTTTTGATTCGGAGGAAATCATGAAATATATTAAGGCAGTTATTTTTGATTTGGACGGCACACTGATTGATTCTATGTATGTTTGGGCCAAGGTAGATGTTGACTTTTTGACGGAAAGAGGAATCCCTGTCACCAAGGAGTATACGGAAACGGTGCGGGGAATGTTTTTTGAAACCGCCGCCGAGTATACCCGAACCGCTTACGGATTATCTGAAAGTGTGGAAGAAATTGTACAATGCTGGCTGGATATGGCACACACGGAATATGCCCATCATGTACGGCTGAAAGCGTATGTACGGGAGTATCTTGACCTGCTGAAAAGCCGCTCTGTGAAAATCGGCATGGCTACCTCGTCTAATCCGTATTTGTTGGAGCCGGTACTGCAAAATAACGGTATCCGTCATTATTTTGACGAAATCTGTTATACCTCTCAGGTCGGCAAAAATAAGAGCCATCCCGATATTTACCGTTTTACGGCGGAAAAGTTAGGGGTTCCGGCACAGGACTGTATGGTGTTTGAGGATATTCCGGAAGGTATTCAGGGAGCCAATCGGGCCGGTATGTACACCGTGGCTGTTTATGATGAGGCCTCGAAAGATGCGGAGTCTGTTCTTAGAAAAAAGGCAGACCGATATATTTTTGATTTCTCCGATATGATGGAGGGATTTTTATGCAGCGAAATCGAATCTTGTACTTCATTATCGGTGCCGTGCTGATTGTGGTAGGGTATATTGTGCGTATCACGGATATATCCATCATGGCCGGTGCGGACGAAAGAAAATTTGCGATGGAAGGCAGTTTCGTCTTTATTACCATGGGACTGTATTTTATTGTAGCGGTCATTTTCCGCAAAGCGGCGGCGTGGGTCGTGGGCGGTATTGCTTTTT
>CADCOZ010000257.1 GCA_902803125.1 uncultured Ruminococcus sp. | reverse complement strand
GCTCGGTCCGGTCGCTTTGGCCTTACGGCCAAGGTGTCCACTGGACACCCGCTCTCCTTTTTTTCGATAGAAAAAGGTTTCCCCCAGGGGACTGACGGGGCAAAAACAGCCGCCCAAGCGGGTTTGATGGCATTTAAGGACAAAAAACTGACAGGTGGTTTTGATATCTTTGGCAGATTTTTCTTCCTGATAAGGCTTTACTTTTGCCCTTGTTTTGTTGTATGATAAGAAAGTAAGAGTAGATTTCTGTTGATTGGTTTTTAACCTGAAGAAACGGAGGCCTTTTTAATGGGAAATACAGAACAAAAGAATGCAAATCATTCGGAGCAGCTCTTAAAGCCGGTTAACGCCGAGGAAGTAAAAACAGAAGAAACAACCGTGCAGACCGCTGTCGAAACGGCTGTTGACTTGACGAAAGATAACGTCCCTGCCGTTGCTGTTACATTGGAAAAAACAGCAGAGGAAAGTGAAACCATAGCAGAAGCGACCCCCGCTCAGCCTGTGGCTGAAGCCGCTGACAAAACCGAAACCGCACCAACAGCTTCTGCACAGGTATCCGAAACCCAAAACGAAACCGCACAGGTATCCGATGCCGAAAAGGAAACGGCTGTTTCCGAACCGACCGAACAGACGGAAGAGGAAGAAGTGGTTGTTTTTGCGGGTCCGGCCGTACCGCCGCCGCCCAAAAAAGAGAACCGTTCGGATCGTTCCGGCGGTGAGTCTGCCGCTCCGGCAGAGGATGGTGACGGGGTGGTGTTTGCCAAGGCCGATAAAACCGCCGGCAAGTCCCGCATTAAAGTCCATAAGGACAGAAAAGCCCTGAAAGGCATTGTGGCCGCTTTGTTGATACTGTGTGTAGCGGGCGGCGGCGGTGTGCTGGCGTGGCAGTTGAGTAAAAATAATCAAACGGCCACAGAGGAACCCTCTGCGGAAAGCAAGGCTTCTACCGATATTTCCGTTGTGTCCAAATCCTCTGCGGATGCCGCCGATGCTTCAGAGATTTCAGAAGAACCGCTGAACGTGGATGTTGTGGATACCACCAATATTTTGTTTGGTGAAAACGTGACGGTGGAAGGCGTTAATTTGGCGGGCAAATCTTTGACACAGGCCTATGATGCCATGCAGGAAAAGCTCCTTGAAATCCGTGAGCCGATTTCCATTACCGTGGTCTGTGACGGCAAGACGCTGACCCTGACACAAAACGACTTCAATTTCGATACCAATATTGCCGATGTGCTGGTGCAGGCGTATCATTACAGCCGCGGCGAACTGAACGAACCGACCGTTGATAATCACTATGACGGGAACGTCACGAACTTTACGGTCAACTCTACCATCAATACGGAATCGGTAGAGGCAGCCATTGATAAGGCCGCCGCTTTCTATGATGTGCCGCCGGTAGATGCCCATGTCACGAGTTTTAATCCCGATGCCACAGAAAAGTTCACCTATGCGGACGGGGCTGACGGCTTTTTGCTGGATCATGAGGAACTCAGTTCCAAAATCAAGGGTATTTTGGATCAGGGTGAAAAAACCGGCAGTTTCTCCATTGAAACCCATCAGACACCCTTTAAGGTTTCGATGGCAGATATCAAGGCCAATACCCGCCTGATTGCTTCACACAGAACCACTGCGGCGAATGTGTACAATTCAGTGTATAATATGGAACTGGCGATTCGTTCCGCCAACGGTACCGTGGTTATGCCGGGCGAGAGATTCTCGTTTAACGCCACCACCGGCGACACCACCAACGGCAACCCGCATAATTATCCCAACGGTGTTTCGGGTGCTTACCTGCCGTCTACGGCTTATTCACAGGGCAAAGTGGTGCAGGAATACGGCGGCGGTATCTGTCAGGCTTCCACCACGATGTTCTTGTGTGCTGTCAAGGCCGATATGACGATTACCGACCGTTATGCGCATATGTATGCTTCGTCCTATGCAGACTACGGTCTGGATGCCACGGTAGACTATGGCAATCTGGATATGAGCTTTATTAACAATAAGGAATACCCGATCTATATCGCCACCTATGTTTATGACTATAACGGTGATGGTCTGGACGAACTGATGGTAGAAATGTACGGGCCGCTTTCGGAAGAATATGACGAGATCGTTCCGGTGGGCTGGGTTACCTATGCAGGCAATACCGGTTTCTCGGCCAGAGGAGCCAAGGTCTATTTCAAGAACGGTCAGGAAGTTAAGCGTGAAAACCTGCCCAGCGGTTCCTATGACTATCATTATGAATCTTACTATACGGTCATCAACTATATGCCCAGCGATATCAACTATGGGCCTTCCGCTTCACCAACATGGTCAACGCCAACTATCTATTCCCCGAACGGCTGCGGCGAGAACGGTCCTGTTGCCTACGGTACGGCAGAGGAAGTGCTGAAAAAGGCAAGAAGCAAGCCTGCCGAAACTTCACAGGCTTCCCAAACCTCTAAAACCTCCCGTACATAACATACCTAACCGCTCTCATTCGCTTCTGCCGTGAGAGCGGCTTTTTGGAGGGCTTTACCCTCCAAACCTCCCAGCAGGGGGTCTCCCCCTTTCAAAATTCGCTGAGTTTTGGCGTACAAAACATTATTATTTATTCTTTATTCTTTATTATTTATTTCTGTTCCCTGAGATTATGTAAAAGAATTGCAAGAAAACGGTAAAAAAAGAGTGAAAAAGGGCGAAAAAGAGAACAGACGCTTTACAAGCAGACAGCCTTTGGTGTATGATAAGGAAACAAAACGATATGCAGGGTCATGTACCCTTCATGAATCAGGAAGGAAGAGGTTGAATGGAAACTCCCGAACAGAAAGGAACTCAGGAAGAACAGCAGGAAACTCCTGCACAGAAGCCTAAAGCCAAATGGCCGCTGGTGACAGCCATCGCCGGCGGTGCGGTGATTTGTGTGGGCTTGATTGTTGGTGTGGTGATGTTTAACGCCCGTCAGAATGATGTACCGGTTACGGCAGAACTCTCTGCGGCTTCTTCGTCATGGCCAACAGTAGAGGATAATACGGAAATTTCGGTGGTGTCAAAAGATGGCCATAATATTGCCGATAATCCGT
>CADCOZ010000256.1 GCA_902803125.1 uncultured Ruminococcus sp. | reverse complement strand
CGATACAGGAACTCGCCACCGCCCCGTGAGCCAATCACCCATGCTGTCAGCACGGCTAGTAACGGAACGCCCACTAACAGCAGTACTTCACACAGTGCGGCAAAGCCGAAGCCTTTCCAGTAGGCCAGAACCGTGAATACACCCGACACCATCAGGAACACCATCATGTACCGCAGAAAAAACAGTGTCAGATACCAAGCATCGAACACCCCCAGCCATACCACATACACCACCTGACACAGCAGGACAAACACCATACTGGTTCCCATGAAAGCCAGCCCTATCAGATACTTTTCCGTCACATACTGTCGAGCCGTCAGCGGCATGGCTCCGCACAGCTTCATCCAGCCGCTTTGTTTGTCATCGCTCATCAGCCGGCCGGACAGCCACGACAGCACCAGCGGCAGTCCCCATATCGGCAGCATACGGGCATCGTAAAATTCCATCGACACCTCATAGTGCCGGCCTCCTCCCTTGAGGACAGACGGTGACACATGGGAATAGATACTCAGCCCATAAATACACGCCACCAGCAGGAACAAGAATCCTGTCACCAGCACCATTTTCACACCGCTTTTTTCCCAATCATACCGCCACAATGCTTTCATATCTTATCACACCCTTTGAATGATCTATCCACAAACATTTGTTAATTGCTAATGTTATCATATCTTGCCATGAACACAAACAGCTTTTCCAAATCCATCGGAACATAGGAACATTCCCCCAAAGCCGGACTGCGTTTCACCATGACCTCCAAGCCATAGTGAGTATCGTTTTTGCCAATGACCAATTCCGGCGGCCAAGCAGCACACTCCTCTTCACTGCACTGTATAATCCCGTATTCCTCATACAGCTTGTCCTTCTCTTCGCAGATAAGTAACCGTCCCTTGTGCAAAAAGGCGATATAGTCGCAAATTTTTTCCAAGTCGCTCACGATATGGGACGAAATCAGCACCGAACAGCTTTCATCTCTTGTGAAATCACACAGCAAGCGAATCACCTCATCCCGTACCAGCGGGTCTAAACCGTTGGTGGGTTCGTCCATCACCAACAGCTTGGCATGGTGTGAAAGAGCCATCGCAATCCCCAGCTTCATTTTCATCCCTCTGGAAAAGGTCTTGAACCGTTTCTTTTCGGGCAGGTCAAACTGTTTGACATAGGCAAAGAACTGTTCCTCGTCCCACTTTTGATAGATTTCCTTCAGCACATGGTTCACCTGACGAACATTCAGTTCCGGCGAAAGTCCCGTTTCATCAAAGACAATGCCGATATCCTGCTTGGTGAGGTGAAAATCCTGCCGAATATCCCGGCCGAGTAAAGAAACCGTGCCGCTGTCGGGACGTGTCAAGCCCATCATCAGCCGTATCAGGGTACTTTTGCCGGCACCGTTTTCACCGATCAGTCCCATAATCATGCCGCCGGGCAGGGTCAGGCTGACATCATCGAGAACAAAGCCGTCATAGTGTTTCGTCAAATGGTTGATTTCAATCGCGTTCATGTGGTTTCCTCCGTTTCTAAATCCAGCATTTCATCAATTTCTGCCCGACTGATGCCATACATCTTGGCCAGGCGGATAATCTCGGCTATATGTTCTTCGATCTTTCGCAGGTTCTCTTCCTTGACCAGCTCCGCATTTTTGGGTGCCACAAACGAACCTCTGGCGGGGGCGGTATAAATAAAGCCCTCCTGTTCCAGTTTTTCATAGGCTCGTTTGGTGGTGATCACGCTGATTTGCAGATCCTTGGCCAACTGTCGGATAGACGGAAGCGGGGCGTTTTCCTGTAGGGTGCCGTCCAGAATGGCGGTGCGAATCTGTCGGTAAATCTGGTCATAGATGGGAACGCCGCAGCGGTTATCAATGAATATTTGCATGGTTTCTTCCCCCTGTCGTCACCATTTATTATATACAGTATATACAGTATGCACAGTTTCGTCAATGCACAGAGTCCACAAAAAAATCTCTCTGTTTCTATGCGAAACAGAGAGATGGAAAAACCAATATTTTATAAACTGTCACCCGCCTGAAAATCCAACACGGGATCGGCGGCTCGCCGATTATTTGCGGGCGTTGCCCATCAAACGCAGGATATAAATGAACAGGTTGATGAAGTCCAGATACAGCTGAAGAGCCATGTTAACAGAGGTCTTGTTCAGCATATCGGGGTTATTGGCATAGGCATTGTAGTTCGCCTTGATTTTCTGGGTATCATAAGCGGTCAGTCCAATGAAGATAATGATACCCACAATGCTGATGATAATGGACAAGCCGCTCATCTGGAAGATGAAGCCCAGCAGTGTGAACAGTAACAGCACCACCAGACCAATCAGAAGAATCGGGCCGAGCTTGGTCAGGTCACGCTTGGTAACGATACCGTAAATAGCAAAGGCAATAAAGAGGACAGCGGCGGCGGCAAAGGCAAAGATGGCCGAACCGGCATCGTATACCACCAACAGCGGGGTCAGTGTTACACCGCTGACAACGGAATAGACAATGAACATGGTTAAGCTGACACCATAGGGCATTTTCTTAACGAAGATGTTCAGAACAATGGCCAGAACAACTTCGACAATCAGACCGCCATAGAACAGCGGCAGAAAATCGGAAAATCTGTCATAGTTGATCTCATCACCGGCCGTCAGCCAGAGCATCAAACCGAGAGCCACCACAAAGGTCAGAGCCAAACCGGCTCCCATCCAAAGGAAAATCTTTTTGCTGTAGTCAGACAGGGTCATCGCACCGCTGCGGCTGCCCACAAGCGGAAGGCCAAAGCCGGAAGAAGGCTGTTCCTGCGGCGGTGCATAGGGAGCATTCTGTGAAGCAGGCTGCGGAGCCGCATAAGCGGGCTGCT
>CADCOZ010000255.1 GCA_902803125.1 uncultured Ruminococcus sp. | reverse complement strand
CTGCGGTGACGGAATCTTCTGCGGTGACGGAATCTTCTGCGGTGACGGAATCTTCTGCGGTGACGGAATCTTCTGCGGAAGAACCTTCCGCATCTGACCCTTCGGAAGATGTTTCGGAAGAGTCAGAAAAGCCGGTTTCCGATGTATCGGATGAGCAGTCCTCTGCGGTTTCCTCAGAACCCTCGGAAGAAATTTCGCAAATCAGTGATGCCTCCTCTGTGGAAAGTTCTGACGAAGAACCGCAGGCACAGCAACTGACAGAGGCGTTAAAAAAGAAATATTTTGTTAGACGTCTGTCCCGTTCCCTGCAAAGTGATTTTGCCCGATTGTATCAGGCGGCGGCGGCTTTTGAAAAAGACGTGCGTTTCATGAATACTATCAAGTCCGAGGAACTGGACGAAATGATGTTCCTGCTGAATTATGACTGTCCGGAACTGATTCATGTCAGCGGCGACTATATGCCGTACTACAGCGATAATTATTGTGAATACGTCAGCGGTGTCCGCTTCACCTACAATATGACAGAAGAACAGTACCCGCAGGCGTGTGAAGCGTTGGACAGCTTTGCCCGTGAACTGACAGAGAAAACCAAAGGCATGACCGCCTATGAAACCGAATACTATGTGTATCAGCTGTTGTTCGATACCGTTATTTTTGACGATTACGCCACCCACGCCGGTTCCGTTTACGGAGCCTTAATCGAACATCGTGCAAGGTGTGAAGGTATCAGCAAAGCCTTTGCGTGGTGTATGCAGCAGTGCGGCATGGAATGTCTGACGGTGGCCGGAACGCCCTTATGGGAAAATACCGGAGCCTTTGCCGGTCATTCATGGAATATTCTTTTACTGGAAGACACTTACTATCATGTGGACGTAGCCGCCGATAATCTCCGCAGTTTTGCCGCTGAAAAAACCTATCCGCTCTATGGCTTCCTGAATGCCGGCGATGCCCGGATGGAACGAACGCACCGCATCAATGACATTTTCCTGCAAATCGGGGTGCCAAGCTGTCCGTCCGAAGAGATGAACTATCATGTCCTGATGGGACAGTACATTGAAAACGATACGGAACTGCACGAACAATTTGAAACCATTTTACAGCACCGCTATACAAACGGCGAAGAACAGCAGCTTTCCGTTCGGTTGGGAACAGAAGCCGCTTATCAGGATTTGCTTGACAATTGGGAGCCGTGGCTGGCGCAGTTCTGTGAAAAAGAGGGCTATCCGCTCTGTGACAGCACCATCTATTATAATGACGTATCACTGGCCGTAGTGATTGACATGAAGCCCCAACCGTAATCCTGCGGAATGTTGGAAGGCGTTGCCCTCCAAACCCCTTTCCCAAATTCGCTGTGTTGATGTCTTTCAAGTGTTTGACGAGCAAACGGTTGTATTTTTTTCATCACTAAATCATGCAAGGAGTATGCTTTCATGAAAAACAAGCTATCCATTGACAGAATCGGCAATCGAGGCAGTATTGCTTTGCTGATCATAGGCATTCTGAGTCTGGTGTTTGGCATTTATTTGCAGACAAAAGCCAATGATCTGCCGGAAGATGCCATTGAACTGACGGCCACCATTACCTCTTTTCAAACGGAGGAATCCGCCCCGTATCAGAGTACAGCCACGCTGGTGACCTATGCCGTGAACGGCAAGGTTTATCAGGATATTCCGCTGGGACAATATGAAGCCTCATGGAAAATCGGTGATACCGTCAACATTTGTTGTAACAGCAGTGACCCGTCCCATATCTGGACACGCACCATGCAGTATCGGGGCATCTTTTTCATGTTTTTTTCAGCCTCCTTTTTGATTGTGGCGATATACAAACTGCTTCAGTTCCGCAAAATCAAAGGTATCAACGAACACGAAACGGATTTGGACGACAGCGGGCAGGAAAAATTCAGCATTTCATCGTTTATCATTCCGTTGGCCGCAGGCCTTCCGCTGACGGTTGCGGGTATTTTGTATTTGTTGGTAGAGCATTCCTTTTTCGGCTTGGTCATTTCCCTGTTGGGAGCGGCGGCTGTTTTAGCGGGTATATTCTCGCTGATTGACTTCATTCGTCAGCGGATAGCCGCCAAATCCAAAACGGCTGATGCTTCCTGAAAACAGGAAGTAATAAATAAATGTTTGGACACGGAATAGAGGTTATACACATCAAGAACTTGAAAGACGACAACACAGCGATTTTTGGAAGGGGGTTTGGGGGAAACCTTTTTTTCGCTAGAAAAAGGTTTCCCCCAACGGGGTCCAGGGGCAGAGCCCCTGGTGGGAG
>CADCOZ010000254.1 GCA_902803125.1 uncultured Ruminococcus sp. | reverse complement strand
CCTGTCGGCTCGGTCCGGTCGCTTTGGCCTTGCGGCCAAGGTCTCCACCGGAGACCCGCTCTCCCTTTTTTCGCCAGAAAAGGGGTTTCCCCAAGGTAGCTGGAGGTTCAAAAAAAGGCTTGACAAACGGAAAGCAATCGCATATAATAGACTAAAATCTGAATACATAAAAGCGATGAAGGAAATAAGATACAGCTGTTTGTGCCAAGAGAACCGCCGGTTGGTGTAAGGCGGTGACAAAAACTGTATGGATAGCTCATTCCGGAGCTTTCTGTCCGAAAGGAATTAAGGCAGAACGGGCGGTTCCGTTACAAACCGGCTTCTTGTTGGAGAGGCATGAGGGATACCTTGTGTATCTGAAATTGGGTGGTACCACGGCATTGTGTCGTCCCATGTCATTTTTTTGACGGGGCGGCTTTTTTGTTGCCCCCGACCATCTCATCTTTTACTATATGGAGGTAATGCACTATGGAGAAAGGCTATAAGAAGTATATACCCTTTCAGCAAATCAAAATGGAACACCGTGAATGGCCGGACAAGACCATTACCAAAGCCCCTATTTGGTGTTCGGTAGACCTGCGTGACGGCAATCAGGCTCTTGTTGACCCGATGAACCTTCAGCAGAAATTAGAGTTTTTCCACGCTTTGTGCGATATGGGCTTTAAGGAAATCGAAATCGGCTTTCCCTCTGCTTCCGAAACAGAATATGAAATCTGCCGTGAACTGATTGAAGGCGGCCATATTCCCGATGATGTTACCATTCAGGTACTGGTGCAGGCCAGAGAACACCTCATTCGCCGCACTTTTGAAGCCGTGAAGGGTGCGAAAAACGTCATTGTTCACTTCTACAATTCTACCTCTACGCTTCAGCGGAAGGTCGTGTTCCATAAAGATATGGACGGCATTATCGAAATTGCTGTGGAGGGTGCCAAACTCATCAAAGAATTGATCGACAGCTATGAAGGCGATACCCATTTCCGCATTGAATATTCTCCCGAAAGTTTTTCCGGTACGGAGGTGGACAATTCCGTTCGCATCTGTCAGGCGGTGATGGATGTCTTTGAGCCGACACCGGACAACCCGCTGATTCTCAACCTGCCGAATACCGTTGAAATGTGTACGCCGAACACCTACGCTGACCAGATCGAATACTTCATCAAGCACCTCAAGAACCGTGAATCTGCCATCATCAGCCTGCACCCGCACAATGACCGCGGCACGGGTGTGGCCTGTGCAGAATTAGCATTACTGGCAGGGGCTGACCGCATTGAAGGCACCTTATTCGGCAACGGTGAACGCACCGGTAACTTGGATATTGTCACGGTAGGTTTGAATATGTTCACGCAAGGCGTTGACCCGCAGCTGGATTTCAGCAACCTGCCGAAATACCGTGAAATCTACGAACGCTGCACCAACATGAAAATCGGTGAACGTCAGCCCTATGTCGGCGATCTGGTCTTTACGGCGTTTTCCGGCTCACATCAGGACGCTATCAATAAAGGCTTTGCCTATGTGAAGGAAACCGGTTCCGATAAATGGGAAATTCCTTATCTGCCGATAGACCCCGCCGATGTTGGCCGCCAGTATGAACCGATTATCCGCATCAATTCACAGTCCGGCAAGGGCGGTGCCGCCTTTATTATGCAGAATAATTTCGGCTATGAACTGCCCAAAGCCATGCACCCCGAATTTGGTGCCTTGGTCAAAGCCGAATGCGATAAACTCGGACGGGAGTTATCCCCGCAGGAACTGATGGACGTATTCCGCCGCAATTATCTGGATATCGAGCAGAAAATGTGGCTGGTGCGGCATATCATCACCAATGTTGACCACGAAAAAGCTACCTTCAAGGGCATTATCCATATTGTAGAAGCCGACAAAGATCTGGAGATTTACGGCGAAGGCAACGGTCCCATTGACGCTTTCTTTAAGGCACTGAAAACCATTGGCATCAAGGGTTTTGAGTTCGTCAACTACAGTGAACATTCCATCTCGCACGGTTCCGATTCTCGTGCCATCTGCTATATTGAACTGAAAGACCCCGAAGGCCACCCCGTCTTTGGCGTGGGTATTTCCCACGGCATTTTCAAAGCCTCTGTCCGTGGTATCATCTGTGCAATTAACCGTGCCAAAACACCTATCCACTTTGACATTTGACGGAGAACTCCTTCTTGTCAGCAGAGCTGACTTCCCCCTCAAAGAGGGAGAAGTTTACAAAATCATCGAACGCACGTTAAACACAAAACGCCCGTTCAGGCCAATACGGTCTGACGGGCGTTGTTGTATCTTATGAACCTCTGCAAAACCTGCATTGCCTGCCGCAGAAAATTCTTCACGGAACATCAACACAAAAGTTTTTCGCAAGCTTTTCAAAGGCTTGCGAAGTCCGAAGGCAGAGCCTCTGGCGGGAGGTTGGAAGGGTAAGCCCTCCCACACGAAGGTTTTAGAAGCTGATGGAGGAAACAGGCTTGTCCTCATAAATTCTTTCAATGGCTTCGGCAAAAACAGGAGCCACCGGCAGAATAGTGAACTTGTCAAGGCGCTTGTCCTCCGGAATGCTGATGGTATCCAGCAGGATAACTTCTTTAATCACACTGCTCTTAATGCGTTCAATCGCAGGACCGGACAGTACGGCGTGTGTGGCACCGGCATAGACCTCTGTGGCACCGCCTCTTTCCACAACAGCCTGTGCGGCGTTGCACAGGGTGCCGGCGGTATCAATCATATCGTCTACCAAAATAACCTTCTTGCCCTTGACTTCACCGATGATGTTCATAACCTCGGAAACGTTCGCTCTCTGGCGGCGTTTATCAATAATGGCAATCGGACAGCCCAAACGGGTGGCAAAGTTTCTGGCTCTGGTGACGGAACCTAAATCAGGGGATACCACTACATAATCCTCGGTGTTTTCACCGATTTTCTTTTTGAAATAACCGGCAAGGATAGGAGCGCCTACCAAGTGATCCACCGGAATGTTGAAAAAGCCCTGAATCTGTGCGGCATGAAGATCCATTGTCAGCACACGGTCTGCACCGGCTGTGGTAATCAGGTCAGCTACTAATTTGGCTGAAATCGGATCTCTGGCCTTGGCTTTTCTGTCCTGACGGGCATAGCCAAGATACGGAACAACGGCAGTAATGCTGGCGGCCGAAGCTCTCTTCATGGCATCAATCATAATCAGCAGTTCCATCAGGTTATCGTTGACGGGTGCGCAGGTGGACTGCACAATGAAGCACTCGGAGCCTCTGACAGATTCGTGCAGTGATACGGAGATTTCTCCGTCACTGAAGCAGGTCACTTCCGATTTGCCTACCGGAATGCCCAGACAGGCAGCAATCTGCTGTGCTACCGATCGGTTGGAGTTGCAGGTGAAGATTTTGATATCCTTGCCGTGAAAGTTCATTTCGTTCGTCTCCCCTTCTGTTTTTTGCCGAGTGAATCGGCTGGCATGGTTTTGCGGATGGACTTTCTATTATCAATGTATTATCTATTCTAATACTATTTTGTCGAAAAATCAAGCTACTAACGCCGAAACACCGCCCAAAACAAGAGAATTGTTCTTTTTGCGGAAAATAGTCCTTATTTTCTCAAAATATAATGCATTTTATACAATTTCTTGTTTGGCCGGCGGGTACGGTTGCATTGTGCCGCCGGATACATTATAATAAAACCGTATCATTATCCAACAAAGAAAGGAATCTGTCATTATGAACATCAGAACCATCAAAGCCGCCGACATCACACAGGCGGTCAGAAGCGTGTTTATGGACTTGAACTGTCATATCGGCAGGGATATCCTCACAGCCCTGCAAACTGCCCGACAAACGGAAGCGGCACCCGTTGCCCAAAGCGTATTAGACCAGCTGTTGGAGAACCACCGGATTGCAGAAGCGGAAGAAATCCCGATTTGTCAGGATACGGGCATGGCGATACTGTTTGTGGAATACGGTGAACGGGTCGTCATAGAGGACGGGCATTTTGAAGAAGCCGTGCAGGAAGGTGTCCGTCAGGCCTATCGGGACGGCTATCTGCGGAAATCGGTTGTCGATGACCCCGTTTTTGACCGTGTGAACACCAAAGATAACACCCCCGCTTTGATTTATACCGATATTGTTCCCGGCGATAAAATCCGTATCTTGGCGGGCTGTAAAGGCTTTGGCAGTGAAAATATGTCGGCCATTAAGATGCTGACCCCTTCGGCGGGATTGGAAGGCGTGAAGCAGTTCATTCTGGACACGGTACGCTATGCAGGGCCGAATCCCTGCCCGCCGATTGTGGTCGGTGTCGGACTGGGCGGTACATTCGAGAAAGCCGCTTTACTGGCCAAAAAAGCCACCCTGCGTTCGATTGATACGCATCATCCCGATACCCGTTATGCCGCCTTAGAGGACGAACTGCTGACGGCCATCAATGCCATGGGCTATGGCCCCGCCGGTTTAGGCGGTCAGACAACCGCTTTGGGCGTGAATATTGAAACCGCCCCCACCCATATTGCCGGTATGCCGGCGGCGGTCAATATCTGCTGTCATGCGGCACGGCACAAAACCATCGAAATATAAGGAGGTGTCATCATGAAAAAAATCACATTACCGCTGACCGATGACGTTATCAAGGAGCTTCACGCCGGCGACAGTGTTCTGCTGACCGGCACGGTCATTACCGGGCGGGATGCCGCCCATAAGCGTCTGTATGAACTGCTGCAAAAGGGCGAACCCCTGCCGGTTGATATTGCAGGAGAGGTTATTTACTATGTCGGTCCTGCCCCGGCCAAACCCGGTCATGCTGTCGGGCCGGCGGGTCCCACCTCCAGTTACCGCATGGACAAATACACGCCTGCCCTGCTTGACAGAGGTCTGAAAGGCATGATTGGCAAAGGAGCCAGAAGTGAAGCGGTCATCGAGTCCATGAAAAAGAACGGTGTCGTCTATTTTGCCGCCATCGGCGGTGCGGCGGCTCTCATTTCCCGCAGTATCAAGAAATCCGAAATCCTCGCCTACGAAGACTTAGGCACCGAAGCCATCTACCGCTTCACCGTTGAAGATTTTCCCGTCAT
>CADCOZ010000253.1 GCA_902803125.1 uncultured Ruminococcus sp. | reverse complement strand
CCTCCTTTGTAGAAAAATAATATAAAATAATTTATATCAAGCGGTGACAGGCCGCCTAATATCCTTATCCATAAAATGTCATCTTCTGACACACCACTATTTTATCACTTTTGGATAATAAAAGCAATCTTTCGTGATTAAAAACGTGCATAAATATATGCATCACTTTTTGTGCAACTGTGAAAAAAATACCGTTCACTCCCAAGGATAGGTAGTGAACGGTATTTTCGGACAGCGGAAGAGTGTCCGCTGTTTATGATTGTATGAGGCGGAAAAGTTTTCCACCAATTATTTTTTGGCGGTGGATTATTTGATCACGTCAATGCCCATATACGGACGCAGGACTTCCGGCACGGTAACAGAGCCGTCTGCGTTCTGGTACTGCTCCACGATAGCGGGAATAACACGGCTGGTGGCCAAACCGGAGGCGTTCAGTGTGTGGGCAAAGTGCATTTTCTTGTCCTCACCTCTGTAGCGAATGTTGCCTCTGCGGGCCTGATAGTCACGGGCATTGGAAGCAGAGCTGACTTCCTTATAAATTTCCATGCTGGGGATCCATACTTCGATATCATAGGTTCTGGCCATAGAGAACGAGCAGTCACCGGCGGCCAGCTTGCTCAGGCGATAGTGCAGTCCCAATTCCTGCACCAGTCTTTCGGCTTTCTCCACCAGTTCGGCAAAAGCGATGTCGGACTTATCGTCCTCGGTATACTGTACCATCTCGACCTTATTGAACTGATGACCGCGGATCATGCCTCTTTCCTCACTGCGATAGCTGCCCGCTTCACGGCGGTAGCACGGGGTATAGGCAATATACTTCTTCGGCAGTTCTTCAATCGGGATGACTTCATCTCTGTGCAGATTGACAAGGGCTGTTTCGGCTGTCGGCAGCATGAAACGCTCTTCGTTGCTGGTGGGGTTCTTGATCCAATAAACCTCATCGGTGAACTTGGGGAACTGACCGGCTACATAGCCGCACTGATAGCCCAGCATATGCGGCGGCAGAATAAACTCAAAGCCGTCTTTGATATGTTCGTTGATGAAGAAGTTGAGCAAAGCCCATTCCATTCTGGCTCCCCAGCCTCTATAGACCCAGCTGCCGGCTCCGCCCAGTTTGGCCCCTCTCTGATAATCAATCAGGCCAAGGCTTTCACACAGTTCTACATGGTTCTTCATCGGGAAAGTGAAAACAGGCTTTTCACCGAAGGTATGCACTTCTGCATTCTGTTCCTTGCCGCCGGCGGCTACATCTTCATCCGGCAGGTTCGGCAAAGACAGCAGCAGAGAAGTTTGCTTTTCGTCCAGAGCGGCAATTTGTGCGTCACCGTCTTTGATGGCGGCCACTAATTCTTTCATTCTGGCCATGATTTCAGAAGCATCTCCGCCGGCTTTCTTGATCTGCGGAATCTGCTTGCTGGCGGCATTCTGTTCGGCCTTCATGGCTTCTACCTTGCCCATCAGTTCACGCTTCTGGGCATCCACAGCCAAAACCTCATCCACAAGGCTGTCCAAATCCATTTCTCTTTTCTTGATTCTTGCTTTTACCTCTTCGGGCTTTTCTCTGAGATATTTAATATCAATCATGTTCGGTTCTCCTTTTTGTCAATTTCTTTTTATATAGCTGCATTCGTCCGGCTGACGAATGGAAGCGGCTGTTTTTGCGGCTGATTCGGTCATTCTCCAAACAGCTTGGCTAACTCACCCAAGTCTTCTTCACTGTAAAATTCAATTTCCAGAATACCGCCGTTATCCTTGCCGTTAATAACCTTGACTTTGCGGCTGAGATGTTCATTCAGAGCTAATTCAACTTCATCAAAGAAAGCACTGCGTTTATGAACGGCGGGCTGACTGCTTTTGGGGTCGGCATTGATGGTTTTAGCGATTCGTTCAATGTCACGCACCGTCAGGTCATTTTTTTCGATCATTTCCGCAATCCGCAGCTGTTCATCCGCATCGTTAATGCTCAATAAGGCACGGGCATGACCGGCCGTGATTTTTCCTTCCCTCAGCATGGTCAGGATGGGATCACTCAGGTTCAGCAGACGCAGTGCATTGGCCACCACCGGACGGCTTTTACCAACAGATTTCGAAATTTCTTCCTGTGTCAGTCCGTATTCTTCCAGCAGTGTCCGATAGCCCATCGCTTCTTCCACGGGATTCAGATTTTCACGCTGTAGGTTCTCAATCATGGAAATCTGCATCATTTCCGCATCGGACATTTCCCGGATAATGACCGGCACTTCAAAGAGTCCTGCCATACGGCTGGCCCGCCACCGTCTTTCACCGGCTACTAACTGATAGCCGCCTTCCGGCAAAGGCCGTACTAATAACGGCTGCAATACGCCGTGTAAGGCGATGGAATCCGCTAATTCCCGCAGACTTTCTTCGTTAAAATCCCGTCTTGGTTGGGAACGGTTCGGTTCGATTTCCGACAGCTTCAGCGTAATGGCAGACTCAGCATCTTCTGCATCATTTTCTAAAAAGATGGCGTCCAGACCTTTGCCGAGTCCTCCTTTTTTGGCTGCCATAGTCTTTCCTCCTTATCGGTTATTTTGAATGATTTCTTCGCACAGCTGCATATAGGATGCAGCACCCTTACAGGATTTATCAAAATACATGATCGGCATACCGAAGCTGGGAGCCTCCGACAGCCGGACACCTCTTGGAATCACGGCAGAAAATACTTTTCTTGGGAAAAAGCGTTTAACTTCCTCCACTACCTGCTGTGTCAGATTCAGACGGCCGTCATACATCGTCAGCAAAACACCTTCAATATCCAGATATTGGTTGTAACGCCTTTTAACCTTACGCACCGTACTCATCAGCTGAGATAATCCTTCCAGTGCATAATATTCGGGCTGTATCGGAACCAAGAGCGTATCAGCCGCACAAAAAGCATTGGTGGTAATCAGTCCCAGCGATGGCGGGCAGTCAATAAAAATGAAGTCATACGATGCCTTCACCATCGTCAGTGCATTTTTCAGGCGAGCTTCCCGTCTTTCAACTTCGACCAGTTCAATTTCGGCGGCGGCCAGTTCAATGCCGGACGGAATCAGATCCAGATTGTCAAATTTGGTATGGATAACGGCATCGGCCGCCGGTATATTATCGACCATGACACTGTAGGAAGAATATCGTACCGACCGCTTGTCGATACCAACGCCGCTGGTGGCATTTCCCTGCGGGTCAATATCGACGAGAAGAACCTTCTTTCCCATTTTGGCGATACCGGCCGCTGTATTGACTGCTGTTGTGGTTTTTCCAACGCCGCCCTTTTGATTTGTGACTGCAATAATTTTTCCCAAAAGAGTCCCTCCCGCTGTTATTTCTTTCCTTTTTCTGAATACCTTACCATTATAGCACGATCTATTTCAAAGTGCAAGCCCTTTCCCGACCGTCAGCCACTTGTGGGAACCCCTTACCTCAGGATAGCTACCTTGGGGGAACCCCTTTTCTGGCGAAAAAAGGGGTTCCCCCAAACCCCTTCCCTAAATTCGCTGACTTTGACCTGACGTGGAAAAACTGCCCACCGATGTATCCCATGAAACAAAATGGGGGGAGGGTCTG
>CADCOZ010000252.1 GCA_902803125.1 uncultured Ruminococcus sp. | reverse complement strand
TCCGCAAGCCTTTGAAAAGGCTTGAGCGAAACTTTTGTGTTGATATTTCGCAAAGTTCTTCTCTGCGGCAAGATATGAAACAGGCTATTAAGGTAAATGATAAAGTGGCGGGAGAATACAACCGTTTTGCCCGTCAAGCACTTGAAAGGCAACAACACAGCGAATTTAGGGAGGGGGTTTGGAGGGCAACGCCCTCCCACTAACACTGAAAGGAGGTACCGCCTATGCGGAAAATCAGTTCCAGATCTTTTATGATTTTGATTATGACGATAGCGTTTTTTGCGGGGTTGGCCTATCACACCGTCAATCTGGTTGTACATACGGCCGAATGGATCGCCGTTCCTTCCAACACGCATTTGCCGAAACATAGTCAGCTGGAATATGCCGGTAAAATTTTGGACAGAAACAATGTCGTACTGGCACAAAGCGTAGAACGCAAGCGATACTACCATACAGACGAACAAACCCGCAAGGCCTGTGTGCATATTGTGGGCGATAATTCGGTCAATATTGCCACGGCGGTACAAACCGTTTACCGTTCCAAACTGACCAGTTTCCGCTTTACCGGCAGTACCCTGTTTGGCTTGGGAATGCCGGATGCGATGAAAAAAATTGACGACATTATCATCACGGGCAACGATTTCCGTCTGACCATTGACAGCCGTCTGCAAAAAACCGCTTTGCAGGCACTCGGTGATTACAAAGGTGCGATGTTCTTTTATAATTATAAGACCGGCGAAATCTTGTGCATGGTCAGCACACCGACCTATGACCCGCAGAATGTGCCGGAAGATATCGAAACCAACGAGGCCTATGCCGGTGCCTATCTCAACCGTGCGTTGTCGGCTTCTTATCCGCCCGGTTCCACCTTCAAGCTGGTCACGGCCAACGCCGCTATCCAGTCCATTCCCGATATCACCAAAAGCACCTATGTTTGTCCCGGCACAGAGATTGTCGGCGGTCACAGTGTATCATGCTATCAACATCTGGCACACGGTCTGCTTGACATGAAAGAAGCCTTGGCTAAGTCCTGCAACATCTATTTCGGCAAATTGGCACTGGCACTGGGACGGGATACCATGACAGATTTTGCCAATCAGATGGGCTTTAACCAGTCCTTTTCCTTTGACGGCATTGAAACAGCCGAAAGCGTTTATGATGTCACCGATGCCAATGACAACCAGTTAGCATGGTCGGGTGTCGGTCAGTATACCGTGCTGGAAACGCCGGTGAATATGGCGATGATCAGCGGAGCGATTGCCAACGGCGGCACACCGGTGAAGCCCTACTTTGTGGACACTATCAACGAGCTTTCACAGAACACGCCTACCCTATGCCCGCCGATGCTGGACAAACCCACCGCTGATACACTGCGGGAGATGATGGAATACACGGCTATGACCTATGGAGCCTTGGACAATCATTTTCGCATTTGTGCGAAAACAGGCACCGCCGAAATCAGCGATGACGGCACCGTGGCTCATGCATGGCTGACGGGTTTCTTGGTTGATGAAGATTGTCCGCTGGCGTTTTCGGTACTGTTGGAACGAGTCAACAGCGGCAGTATGGAAGCGATTATAGCGGCTAACCAAGTGTTGAGTGCAATTGCCGAGTACTACAAATAAACGAGCAGAGAAGAAAACAACTTCGTACAGCAAAAAATCGCCCGCAAACCTTTTTTCAAAGGCTTGCGGGCGATATATTATTTCCTTCAGAAAAGGCAAATGCAGTGCCTTGACCGGGATGCGGGGCAGGGATAAGAGCCTTCTATTAGTCAGCGTATTTGTCTTCCTTCTGGCTCCACGCATACATCTTGCGGATTTCCTTGCCAACGGTTTCCAACTGATGCTCGGCTTCCAAAGCACGTTTAGCATTGAAGTGCGCACGGCCGTTCTTGTTCTCGGCAATCCACTTGGAAGCAAAGGTACCGTCCTGAATTTCAGCAAGAATCTTCTTCATTTCTGCCTTGGTAGCATCTGTAATGATTCTCTTGCCGGTTTCATAATCGCCGAATTCAGCGGTATCGGAAATGGAGTATCTCATCTTGGAGAAACCGCCGGCATAAATCAGGTCAACAATCAGCTTCATCTCATGGATACACTCAAAATAAGCGTTCTCCGGTGCATAACCGGCTTCTACCAGTGTTTCAAAACCGGCCTTCATCAGAGCGGTTACGCCGCCGCACAGAACAGCCTGCTCACCGAACAGGTCGGTTTCTGTTTCAAT
>CADCOZ010000251.1 GCA_902803125.1 uncultured Ruminococcus sp. | reverse complement strand
GGCTTCACCCTCGTTGAACTCGTAGTTGTTATCGCTATCCTCGGTATCCTGGCTGCTATCGCTATTCCGGCCGTTATCGGTATCATCAACAGCGCTAACGAATCTCAGGCTAAGTCTGACGCTGCCAGCATCGACGCTGCTTGTAAGAACCTGTATGCTGAAGTAGTTGCCGGTACTATTACCAGCGACAACCCCGGCAAGATCAGCACCAACAAGTCCTCTCTGACAAAGGCTACCGATACCGCTACCAAGAAGAAGAGTGCTGCTCAGGCTTGTACTGTACAGATGGCTCTGGAATATGCTGGTCTGACAGGCCTTCAGGGCAAGGTTGGCACTTCTAGCGGTGACTTCTGCTTCGAAGCTAAGACCGGTACTGTTTATGCAGTTCTGGAGCACTCCGCTGACGGCACAAACTACAAGACTCTGACAACTGGCACAACGTTCGGCAGCACTGGCCTGGGCTACAAATAATTGATGCTTCTGCCGATGGGCAGTTCGGTTACATAACCACGGACAATTAAAAACAAGGCTCGAAAGTTTTAGGACTTTTCGGGCCTTTTTTCTGCAGCAAAACAGAAAGGCCCGCTTCTGTTTGTCTGATGGAAGAGGAACTGATGACTAATTGCATAAATATCTATCGAAAAATCCTACCATATGCACAAATTACAGCAAATTCTAAAATAATCATTGAAATATATGTTTTTTTGTGATAAAATAACAAAAGGATAATTATAAGTGTCAGTATGCTTTGTAGATGCTTCTAAGAACTTGTTTAATATCTTGCCGGAGAGAAAAATCTCGTGAACCATCAACGCAAAAGTTTTTTCGCAAGCTTTTCAAAGGCTTGTGGGGTGCAGGCGTAAAGGCCCTGCTGGGAGGTTTGGAGGCAAAGCTCTCTAACATTCTGCGGCGTTGAGAAGGATTTTATTAAACAGGCTTTAAGGACGGCTGAGGTGTTGGCTAAGCATAGTGACCACTGAAAAAATTTTTAAGAGTGTGGTGTGTTTATGAAAAGTGTAGCAACTGTCATGCAGGTAACACGCAGCCTGCTTATCCTGACTTCTGCCGAGTATGATAAGCCCGAAGGCGGTATTGCCAGCAAAAGAAAAAGCGGCGGTATGCCGACCAACTTCAGTGTGCCTCAGATTTTCGAACTGAACGAGTCCCTGAAGGATCACCCGTTTGAGAAATCGGAAGAGCTGGCCGCTTTCGTTAAACGCTGTGCCGAAAGTGTCAGCATGGATTTGGGCGATCTTTTCCTCTGCATTGAGGACGAAGATATCCTGATTACCAAGGAGTATAAGCACCATGTGGAATCCAAAGAAAAACTCCTGCTGACCTATGCCCGTGTGGAGGCCGAAGCGGTGCTTCATAGTGATGTGGAAAAATATACGATCCTGAACTTTGAGTATGGCCAGCAGTACGGCAAAGGCAACAAAACAGAAGATGTTTCTGCTTCGCTGTTTGCCATGAATACAGCACTGCTGACAGACATTCGTGCGAATTTCTCTGCGGCCGGTCTGAAGCTGGTAAAAGTAACGCCGCCTATCGCCGGTATGCTCTATACTTGTAAAGCCGACCTGAACTCTGCCACCAAAGCAATTGCGGTCATCAGTATGGATTTTGCCGCTACCCGTTTGGTAGTGCTGCATAAGGGTGCGCCGGTATTCCAGCAGTCGTTCTCCAGTGTGCTGGAAGATGTTGCCGAAATGCTGATGCTTGAATTCGGTTTGAGCAAGTTAGGGGCTATTGACCTGATTCGTCAGGAAGGCTTGGGCGTTTGTAATAAGTGCCATTCTGCCACGACCCGTAAGCAGACCATGTCCATGCTGGAAAATGCAGCCGGCGAAATTCTGAGAAACCTGCGTATGGTTATTTCTACCATGCGTTTGGATATTGACCAGATTGTTTTGTGCGATGCTTTGGCAAAGATTCCGAATATCACGGCCTTCTGCCGTCAGGTAGGCTTGACCGCACCGATGGAAAAGGTTACGAACCTGTTCTCCGGTCAGTCCCAGCCGCCCACAGTAACCCAGACGGCTCAGCAAAGAGGCTATGACCCGACAGCCTTTATTACGTTCAACGGCGTGTTGACCATGTCCCTGGCAGAAGCGAACCTTTTGCAGGGTCAGACCAATATTTTGTCGGCCATGGCCAAAGAGGGCGGCAACAAGATTGGTAATTTTGCGGCCGGTACGCTTGGCTTTATTGCCGCCGTGTGGATGATCGCGATTTCTGCCTGGTGGATTGCCCTGCAAATTCAGCAGAACAATGATGAAAACACCTTGGCGGATCAGCGTTATAAGTATGCGGAAGACCTGATTGCCCGCGAAAAGAAATATACTGAATTAACGGCCAACATGGCTACTAACCTGGAGATTCTGCCGATTACCGAATATAAGATGTCGGTGCTGGTGGATCATGTTTATAAAGAAGTAGTGGATGAAGCCCTGTCTACCGATGGCTTTGTTGTGACAAAGGACATAGACACCGAAGGCAACGAAACAGTAACCGTTCCGATTAGCTGTGCCACCAAGACCTACCCGGCCTTTGTTGCTATGAGAGATAAGATCAATGATGCCGGATTCTTTGTGGTATGGGAATCCTTGTCAACGGCTCGTAAGGAAAGAGGCGATACAGCCGAAGCCACATCTGTTACCTATGATTGCCAGATGACCCTGAGTGTCACAGAAAAGGGCTTTGAGCAGGCACAGCTGACCGAACAGGAACAGCAGCTGCTCCAGGAAAAACTCGAAAATGGCGGTAAGACCAAGGAGGAAACCTCCGGCACAGAGAAGGACAAGGAAACCTCTCAGACCTCTGAAGCCTCTCAGACTTCTCAGGCTTCTCAGACTTCCGAAACTCCTCAAACATCCTCTGCGTCCTCCGGCACAGCCTCTGCTTGAGCCGGTACGCTGATATCCATCGCCACAACACGAGAACTGTAACAGAGTTCACATTTTGACGGAGGTAAACAAGTTATGAACAATAAGAAGCAGCTTAAAATTTCGGGCTTTATTATCGCCATTGCCGTCATTCTGGTAATGAGCATTATCTTCCTGATTGCGGTGCAGGTGCCTTTTTTGCAGAAAAAGGATGAATATGAGGATAAACACGCTTCCGCCACCAGCAAGATCAACTATTATAATTCCTATCTGGACAATGCCAGTGCGGTTGAAAGCAAAATCGCCAGCATGATTGAAGAGTACCAGACCAAAAACCCCATTCTTTATGAAAACGCTACCAAAACCCCGAACGAGATTCGTTCCGTTCTGGATAAGATGAAGTATGAGCTGACCGCTCTGTCCATTGATACCGGTGTGGAAGATACACAGGGACGTACCACTGTTGAGGGCGGTATGCTCTACAGCACCAGCATTAACTTCCGCTTTGCCGGCACCAAAGATGACCTGAAAAAGACGCTTGACTATTTGGAAATCAATGCAGACGGTACCTACTATATTAACAGTGTGTCCGTAGATCCTTATGTAGAGGTTGGCGCCACAACCGCCGCCAGCACAACCGGCGTAACCGGTGCAGGCATTAAGTATGACTTTACTATCCAGATGGCTCTGTACTATTTCGAAAGAATCGAAGTAGACATTCCGTCTTCCAATAACTCTGCGGCCTCTTCACAGGCCTAAGCCTGTATTCATCATAGTGAAGGACTAAGTTGCTATGCAGCCTTACCATTATCTGACCACCACAGGCGGTCTTATTTGGACGGCCGTCTGTGTTCTGGCCGGTATCGGTTGCACATGGCTGGTTTATCGGATCATCAATAAGGTGCCGGCGGCTTGGCTGTGTGATTACAATGAAACCCCTTCCGCAGAACTGCTCTCCGGACAGCGGGTGAAATTTACCGGATCCGGCATTATTGTGTCCATTTTAGCTGTGGCCGCACTGATATCGTGCCGGTTACAGTTCAACAAGGGCTATGATATTTATTTTGTGGTGTTTGCCCTGATTATCATGATAGCCCTGATGATTGCTATCTGCGACATCAAATATACGATTATTCCCGACCAGTTTACGATAGCCTTGGCGGTGCTGGGGCTGCTGATCAGCATCTATGATCTTGTCAGAGGGTTTGGCCTTTTGCACACCACATGGTGGTCTCCGATAGCGGGAGCCGCTTTGGGCGGCGGTGCCATGCTGCTGATAGATTTTATTGGTATGCTGATTTATAAGCGAACCGGCATGGGCTTTGGCGACGTGAAGCTGTTTGCCGCCATTGGTCTGATAACAGGCTTTCCCGGCACGATTCTGACGCTTGTTCTGTCCCTGATCACCGGCACCATCGGTTTCTGTGGTATTTTGTTGGTGAATCGGATTCGTTCCCGTTCCCAGGGAGAAGAGGAAGCCGTCAAGGTTGATGTTCCTTCGGAAACGCCGACTTCAGTCGTAACCGAAACATCGGAAACGCCGACTTCAGCCGTGACCGAAGCACCGGCCGCCGAAGAAGAATCTTCCGAACAGGAAGAGGAAAGAGGTTATTTGGCGTTTGGACCGTATATTGCGTTGGCTCTGATAGCCTATTTAAGTTTATATGATTTGATTTACTATTTAGTCGGACTGTATCTGAAACTATTCTGAATTTTTTGTGAGGAGCTGAAACCATGAAAGCCGGTAACTTGAAAATCGGACAAATACTCATCAATTCGGGAGATATCACGGAGGAACAGCTCGAAGCGGTGTTGGAAAAGCAGCGTAACTCCGAAACAAGAAGACGTATCGCCGACATACTCATTGAAGATAAGATTGTTACCGAACAACAGGTATGCCGAGCGTTGGAAAAGCAGCTCTTTATGCCTTATGTCGACCTGGATACCATTACAATTCCCGAAGAACTCGGTACCATTATCCCCGAAGAAATGGCCACTAAAAACATGGTGGTACCCATTGAACAGGATGGCCGTTTCCTGACGGTGGCCATTGGTGACCCGCTGAACTATAAGGGCTTGAAAGACCTTTCCATCACCACCAAAATGAAAATTATGCCGGTGATTGCAGAGCCTTCCAAAATTGCCGCCAAGCTGCGTGAAATTTATGCGGCGCAGAAGGCTATTGACGATGCAAAGGAATTTCTGGAATCCAAAGGCGGCAAAACCAAGGCACAGCTCGAAGCGGAAGAAGCCGCCAAACAGGATGCCAACGCCAATGACCAGCCGATTATCCGTTTTGTTAATACGATGATTGAAGAAGCCATTTTTGCCAAGTGTTCCGATATTCATATTGAACCGATGGAGAAATGTCTGCGGATTCGTTTCCGTATTGACGGTAAACTGCAAATCTATATGGAAACCAGCCCGGAACTGATTCCTTCCGTTACGTCCCGTATTAAGTTTATCGGCAACATGAACATCGCCGAAAAACGTATCCCGCAGGACGGCCGTATCAACTACCGTGTGGCCGGCAAGGACATTGACTTCCGTATTTCTGTTCTCCCCAGTGTCTATGGAGAGAAGATCGTAATGCGTATTACCACCTCTCTGGGCATGGAGCTGAAAAAGGAAAGCATCGGTTTCCTTCCGGAGAACCTTGAAAAGTTTAACCACCTGATCAAGAGTAACCGTGGCATTATTCTGGTAACGGGTGCTACCGGTTCCGGTAAATCCACCACACTGTATACGGCTTTGAATGAAGTAAAGTCGGAAGATATTAACATCATCACCGTTGAAGACCCTGTCGAAATGCTTCAAGAGGGCATTACACAGGTACAGACCAACGAAAAAGCGGGCATGACCTTTGCGGCGGCTCTGCGAAGCATTCTGCGTCAGGACCCCGATATTATCATGGTCGGTGAAATTCGTGACGGTGAAACGGCGGCTATCGCTGTACAGGCGGCTATCACCGGTCACTTGGTACTTTCCACCCTGCATACCTACGATGCGCCCAGCTCGGTAGCTCGTCTGGTCGATATGGGTATTGAACCGTACATGGTATCTTCTGCACTGTTGGGCATTATCGCCCAGAAACTGGCGCGCCGTCTTTGTGTGGAATGTAAAGAGGCCTATGAACCCGATCAAAATGAACGTATTTCCCTGAACCTCAAGCCCGATGAACCCATCACGCTCTATCGGAAGAAGGGCTGTGAGAAGTGCAACAAAAAGGGTTATAAAGGACGTATTGCCGTGCATGAAATCATGCTGCTGACCACGACACTGAAGCGAGCCATCACCGAAAACCGCAGTACCGATGAAATTCGTGAACTGGCCGTGAAAGAAGGCATGATTCCGATGAAGGAAAATGTGCGTATTGACGTTCTCAAGGGACTGACCTCTTACGAAGAGTTTATTGACATGACGATCAATAACGAATAAGCGTATTCGTG
>CADCOZ010000250.1 GCA_902803125.1 uncultured Ruminococcus sp. | reverse complement strand
GGCCTCTCCGAGTCCGTCAAGACCGATAAAGCCGGGCGTTGCTATGATCTGCTCCCACTGTCCGTCTGCGTTTTTCTCGTGCATGGTCACATAGGCGGTGGTTTTGTCCACACCGGCCACAACAATCAGCTGTTCAGCGTCCTTGGCGGCTTCCAGTTTTGTGACCCATTCCGGGGACTTGCGTTTCTCCTGCTGTGTGAAATACAGCTCTGCGGATGCGTCTGTTTTACTTTCTTCCGTGGTTTTGCTTTCATCCTTTGATGCTTCTTCAACTGTAGAAGTGACAGAAGCGGTAGAGGTGTTCTCTTTCTTGTCATCATTTTTTGCACAGCCGGCCAGCATACTTACCATGAGCATAGAGGCTGTCAAAAATGCTGCCAATCTGATTTTTGTTTTTTTTTCATACTTGGCATCTCCATCAATTTTTTAATCTATATTCCCACAGCGTATTGGCCTAAGCCGCCCATGATACGCCGTGAAAGAACATCTTGTTGATACGGACATCCCTGTTCGTTTTCGTATCAATTTTTCCTTTTAGCGGATATGCCATCCGGTTATTTTCTGCTGACGTTTTCGCCGTAGATGGTTGTCCAGTCGTTTTTCATAGAAACGGCGGTGTATCCGTTTTCTTCGCAGTTGGTACGCATCTTGTCGGCTTTCTCCGTGTTGCCGTTTTCACGCTCGGTGTCGTCACAGCAGAGCATGAAGGCGGCACTCTTGTATGGATTGTTGCTGATAGTGAAGTTGGCCATAGCAAAGTCGCCGCTGCTGTTGCCGAAGGCCAGAACAGGCTGAAGGCCAATTTCCTGCTGAATGACGGTGACCTTGTTGGTCTTAAGGTTCTTGATGAGGAACTCGCCGCCGGTCACCAGCTTGTCGTCTTGGGAGAAGGTGTATTCCAGACCGGTTTTGTCGCCCTGACCGCTGGCCACTAAGCTCTCATCGGAGCCAATCATCTGTGCAAGGGGAATGTTGACCGTACCCTCGGCCAGTCCTCTTGTAATCAATCTGTCCGTACCGCTGACGATATATACCTTGAAGCCGTTTTCCTGTAAGTAATCAACAACCTGAAGCATGGGCTTGTAGAACGCCTGACCGTTTGTCATGTTGTTATAGCCGTCCATAGGCTGATCTCTGTAGGCCTTGACATAAGCATCAAATTCTGCGGGTGTCATACCCTTGAAGGCGGTCGCCACGGCTGTGCCGTGCTTTACGTCCAGTCCGCTGGGGTAGGTGCCTGTTTCAAAGTATTCTTTGATGATGGCGGCGGTTTCCTTTTCCTCATCGCTTGCCTTGTCTTTGTAATCCGGATCCTCCATGACACGGTGATAAAGCAGCTTGTGGTCAAAATAGCCGGGGTCTGTTTCACAGCAGAGGGTTCCGTCCATATCAAAGACGGCAATACGTCTTTCAACCGGAATGAAATCTGCACTGCTTTCATCGGTGACGGCCTTGATATAGGCTGTCAGCTCGGCTTTCAGAGGAGCGGTTTCTGTCCAGAGGGAAAGGGCATCGGTTTTTGTGTCCGTTTCGACCTTTTTGATGGCGTCATCCACATTCTTGGCCAACTCCATGCTCTGGAAGTCTGTGTTATCCGATAACTTCATATCAAAGCTGGGAGTAATATCCAGTTCTGCTTTTGCTTCTTTGAAGGACAGTTCCAGCATATGGCCGCCCTTAGTCCTGTCGTCAGAAATGAAATGGAAGTGCCAGCCGGCCGCATTCAGTCCGCTCATATAATCCGGACAGTAAAGACCGACAACCGTGCCGTCAATATTCTCATAGGTGAATTCACGCTGATCTGTTTCAAGAGCCTTATCCAGCGATTTGTATGGCTTTTCCTGCTTCAGCTCACTGCGTACCAGCATTTTATCAAACGTGCCGTTAACCTTGACGACATAAAACATATTTTTGCCGTTGTCATTGACGGTTTTGTCAAAGGCCGCTTTGAAGGCAGCCATATTGTTGATATCGGTCATATCAACGGTAAGATCCTTGTCGAAATAAGTGACATTCGAGAAGGGAACCGTTTCGGTATCAGCGGCTTCCTGTACGGTGCCGTCACCCAACGCCTGATATACCGTGCCGTCAAGAACAATCATCTCACCGTTGACACCTTCAAAGGTACCTATGCCGATATCGCCGTGTTTCTTCAGTTCGCTGACAGGAATAATGCCGTCATAATAGCCCTGCGTCAGCGACTGCAAAAGGGCTACCTGATACACGGTTTCTCTTTCCTGAACAGGCGTAACGGTTTCTGCCTGCTGAGCCGGCTGCCCTGCACAAGCAGAGAGTGACAGCAGCATCGCAGCGGTTAACAGAGCGGCTGTCTTTTGGGGGAAAGTGCGTTTTTTCTTTTTGCTTTCCATTGTTATCCATCCTTTTCATTTTATTTTATGATGAACCCGAAGCAGGATTGTTTTTATTGTCGCTGAGGATAAAAGCGTTCCGGACTTCAGGATCTATCCGTTATGCAAGACGGCGCTATGGTTCATCAGAATCATTCGTGCAGAAAGATAATCGCCCGTCTTTTTCACCACGCATTCAATTCTCCTTCGTTTCAGCGTTTTTCTTGATATGTTTCAGCAAGAAAACCAGATAAACCACCAACATGATAAAGGCGGCTGCGGCTCCTATGATATAGGATACGGTCTGATTGAGCCGAAAGCCTTCCTGTGCGGTCAGGATATATGTCAGGCTCACGCCTGTCATAAATACCGCAGGCAGTGCGGTGAGCAGGGAACCAAAGCGATATTTTCCTTTTTTCAGCAGGTAAGCCGTAGACACCCACAGAGCAATCATGGCTAAGGTCTGATTGCTCCAGGAAAAGTAGCGCCATACGATCTGAAAACCGTTGTTATTGACGATAGCAAACCAAGTCAGCAACCCTCCGGCCACAAGAAGCGGTATGGTTATCAGCAAACGGTTTTTGGTCTTTTTCTGGTCAAGCCGAAATGTTTCTGCAAGAATCAGCCTTGCACTTCTGAAGGCCGTGTCGCCGGACGTAATCGGACATATCACCACGCCGGCAATCGCTAATACGCCGCCAAACGCACCGAGTACGCCGGTAGAAATCTCGTATACCACATTGGAAGCACCGTTGGCCAGTGCTTCGTTCAGAAGCTGTGTTGTGCCGTAAAAGGATACGCCGGCCGCCGCCCACACCAGTGCGATGACCGATTCGGCAATCATCGCCCCGTAAAAGACCCTTCTGCCTTCCTTTTC
>CADCOZ010000249.1 GCA_902803125.1 uncultured Ruminococcus sp. | reverse complement strand
TGTTCACTGATATCGTACCTGCGGGAGCTGGATGCGATGGGGATTGCTTCGGCTAAAATCGAGGGCAGAATGAAGCGTCCCGAATATACAGCGGCGGCGGTGGCAGCGTGTCGGCAAAGTTTGGATACCGGACAGACAGACCCGGAGCTTTTGCAAAAATTAGAAGCGGTGTTTTCCCGTTCGGGCTTTACGGACGGCTATTATACGGGTCAAAGAGGCGTTGCCATGTTTGGCATTCGTTCGCATGAAGATGTACTGTCGTCTACGGAGCGGGTCTATCGGAGCCTTCACGCTTTGTATAAGAATGAGCGGCCATCTGTACCGATCAAGGCATCTCTGACCTTACAGGAAGGGCAGAAGGGCTTTTTGCAGGTGACAGACCATGAACAGCATACAGCGGCCGCTTATGGCGAGGTGCCGCAAAAGGCTGAAAAAGTCTTTTGGACACCGGAACTTTGTCAGCGATATATTAAACGAACAGGCGGTACGCCGTTTTATGTGGAGGAATGCACGGTTTCTGTCGGGGAGCAGTTAGCGTATACGGCCAGTGCCATGTCTGCGATGCGGCACACGGCTTTGGAGGCGTTGCTTCGACAGCGGACACAGCGGAAGCCGGTGCCGTTTTCACCGGTGGCATTTCCTGCGGCGAACACCCGACCGTCACGGCCGCCGAAGCATTACCGTGCGAGATTTACGAACGATAAGATTCCCGATGATTTTTTGGACTGTGAACTGATATACGTTCCTTTGACCCTCAGTGATGCGTCCCTGAATCGTCTGATGGACAGGGGTTTTGCGGTGGCGGTAGAGATACCCAGAGGAATGTTTGGTATCGAAGAAAAGATATACCGCCGTTTGCAGGCTGTTCAGCGGTTGGGCATTAACGAAGTGCTGGCGTCCAATTGGGGGGCGGTGACACTGGCCAAAGACCTTGCTATGGATATTCACGGTGGGTTCGGTCTGAATATCACCAATACAGCCGCCGTTGAACAGGCACAGGAAATGGGACTGATGGATGCGGAGGTATCCTTTGAGCTGACCTTGGCACAGATAGCCGCCTTGGGAGGCCGTCTGCCGTTGGGAATGATTGTCGGAGGCCGTCTGCCGCTGATGCTGACCCGCAATAATCCCGCCGACAACGCTAAAAAACGTTCCCATGAAGCGTATCTGCAAGACCGGAAGGGAATGCGGTTTCCGCTTCAGACATACGGAAGTTGTACGGAAATGCTCAACAGCGTACCGCTGAGTATGGCCGACAGACAGCATGAAATCAAGGGGCTTGATTTCACGGTACTGCGGTTCAGTGTTGAAAACTCTGTTGAAACGGGGGAAATCTTGACAGCTTTTCAACAGCATACAGCCCTGAAAGGCTCGATAACAAGGGGCTTATATTACCGTGGTGTTGAATAGTGGAAACGGTTGGTTCTTTTTTGTTGAAAATGTTGATAATAAACAAGCGGTCGACTTTCCGAGGAAATCAAATATAGGGAGGAAAATAAAATGAATATGACTGTAAAAGTAAAGAAGCTGAGGGAAGAGGCTATACTGCCTCAGCGAGCTACCGAAGGAGCGGCGGGTGCCGACCTGTACGCCTGTTTGGAGGAGCCGCTGACGATAGCTCCGAACCAGCTGGTCAAGGTACCGACCGGCATCGCCATTGAACTGCCCGACCCCCACATGGCCGCCTTTCTGTTTGCCCGCAGCGGCTTGGGCGTGAAATACGGCATTACCCTGTCCAACGGCGTTGGCGTAGTGGACAGTGACTATCGGGGTGAAATCTGTGTCGGGCTGTGCAACGTATCGGACAAGCCCTATACCATTCAGCCACTGGAAAGAGTCGCCCAAATGGTTATCCTGCCCGTGGCCGTTGCTTCCTTTGCAGAAGCCGATGCTCTGAGCGATACCGAACGCGGCTCCGGCGGCTTTGGCTCCACGGGACAATCATAATGCATAATGCGTTGAAGGAGCCACGGCTATTGGTGTATCTTTCATACGTTTACAAAGGATGGCTTTTCGGGCTGTCCCTTGCAAACACGGACAAAAAACAGGCACATCTGCTTCCGATGGGGAAGGGATGTGCCTGTTGGCGTTTATGGATGGAGGAGTGTTATTTGGTTACCGTCATCTTAAAGTATTGCTTGGCGATGGTTCCGTCAGCATCTTTGACCTTCACGCAGACATCGTAGGGTACTGCGGCGGCGGGCTTGATGGTGACGACGGCGTTGGCTCGGTAGGTTTGTTTCTCCGTCCATTTGTCGATGGAAGCCTTTTTGTAGTACACAGCGTAGCGGTAGTTACCGGCACCGCCTTCTGCGGAAGCGGTCACGGTGACGGAATCACCCAACTTCAAGGCCGTGCGGTCAATTTGTGAAGTGTTGGAAAGCTTCGGTGCCACTGTCACGGTGAAATACTTCTTCACGATGGTGCCTCGGCTGTCCTTGACCTTCACGCAGACATCATAATCCATAACGGCACCGGGCTTGATGTTGACGGTATTGGCCGTACCGAAAGACAGAGCCGTTATCCATTTAGAGGAACCCACCTTCCGGTAGTAAACAGCATACCGGTAATCGCCCGCACCGCCGGCAGCCGATGCCGCAACGGTGAATTTCTGTCCGATGACAATACGTTCCTTGGATACCGTGGAGGTATTGGTCAGAGCCGGACTGACGTGAAGCGTCATGACCTTGTCAGCGGTCTGGCCTGCACTGTCCGTTACCGTTACCAGAATGTTGTAATCCATCGCCAAACTCGGCTGAATGGCCACTTCACTTTTGGTTCCGTTGGACTGCTTGGTTGTCCAGGTGGAAGAGGTTGATTTCTTATACTTGACAGTATAGGTATAAGGTGCCGTGCCGCCGTCCGCAGAGGCCTTAATCACGGCTTTTTCACCGAGAATGATTGTTTCTGTTGCCATGGAAGAGGTATTGGTCAGTTTTTCTTCCAGACGTTCATCGGTTTTGACGGTA
>CADCOZ010000248.1 GCA_902803125.1 uncultured Ruminococcus sp. | reverse complement strand
TATAACGTTTTCCCCCGTCAAGCACTTGAAAGACAACAACACAGCGAATTTTGAAAGGGGGTTTGGGGGAAAACTTTTTTTCGCCAGAAAAAGTTTTCCCCCAATGGGGTGCAGGGGCAAAGCCCCTGCCGGGAAGTTTGGAGGGCAAAGCCCTTATCGGACGGCTTGCTTTCTCTATTCGAACGAAACCACAAAAGAGGTGAATTGTGTGTCGCATAGACACCTTTGCTTATGGAAACTGTATCCTATAAATGTTTGAACTGTGAGGCCCCTCTGCAATATAATGCCCAGCGGCTGAAATTTTATTGCGAATACTGCCGCAGTGAATATACCGAAGAAGAACTGCGTGCGCATTTCGGCAGCCTTGACCAACAGCTGAACCAACAGGCTGTTTCGGAAGATGTTCCGGCCGAAGCGGTGCCGGAAGGCTTTGAGGATTTCGCCTCCAATACCGTCATGTACACCTGTCAAAGCTGCGGTGCAGAAGTGATTGCCGATAAAACCACCGCCGCTACCTTCTGTATCTATTGCCATAACCCCGTGGTTATCTCCAACCGTCTGACCGGTGCCTTCCGTCCGGATCGTGTCATTCCGTTCCAAATTGCCGAACAGGATGCACAGGATCGCTTCTTTGCCTTCTGCAAACAAAAGCATTTCCTGCCCAAAGCCTTTATTGCCCAAGCGGAATTGGACAAAATCAAGGGCGTTTACTACCCCTATTGGCTGATAGATTCGCTCAAGGACGGCTGTATGTTTGCCACCGCCAAAAAGATCCGCACCTGGCGGGTGGGTGATGAAAAATTCACCGAAACCAAAACATTCCGTGTGAAACGAGCCGGTACGATTGATTTTCATGATTTCCCCTTCCCCGCTCTCAGCGGTGAACACAGCAAGGCACTGAAATATGTCAACCCCTATGACGATAAGGATTTCAAGCCCTTTACGATGGCTTATCTTTCCGGTTTTTTGGCTGAAAAACGCAATACCGAACAAGCTGAGGTGCAAACCGATGTGGATAAAGAATTGAAAGAGTATGCCACCCGCATTTATAAAGATACCATCGTGGATTACGACACGGTACACGTGGACAGTGTGGAAGTCCGCACCGTTCAGGAAAAATGGAACTATGCCATGATGCCTGTGTGGATGATGAATTTCCAGTATGAAGGCCGTGACTTTCTCTATGCCATGAATGGTCAGACCGGCAAAACCTATGGTGAACTGCCGCTGAGCAAAGGAAAATTGGCCGCCTTTGGTGCCATTTTGTTTGCGGTATTGTTCCTGATTTGTCTGTTAGGGGGGTATTTCTTATCATGATACAGCATAAACTTGGCAAAAAAATGGCGGCTCTGCTGGCCGCCGCTTGGCTCATCGGCGGCTGTCTGACCACATCCGTGGCCGCCGCTTCGGTTCCGGACGAACCGCCAACCGTTACAGCCGCCGCTCCAACCGCTTCTGTTGCCACAGAGGAAACAATGGTCACGGTACCTGTCACTGCCGGAGAGACCGAAGGCTATGATATTGTTCCTCTTGACACTGCCTCTTCTTCCTCGTCTGAGGGCAAATCGGTCAACTGGGTCAAAATCATTTTGATATCTCTGGCCATCAGTGCCGTGGTAACGGGTATTGCCATTTATATGATTTACCGCGGTTATAAATACAACGGTATGACAGAACCGTACGAATTCAAGCATAAAGCACCTCTCCATTTACAGGAGCGGGAAGATGCTTTGATTGATGTACACGTTACCAGCGTCCATATCGAACATAACAACAATTAACAGGGATTGTTAAAAAAAATCAGTCGGTCACGGACAAATTGACACACCAAACGAACCGCACCAACAGCAACAGGGGGAACTTTTTGTATGAAATTTGACGTTATGCCCGTAGCCACAGAAAAACAGATAGAAGAAATTGAAGCGGTTGCTTCTCTGGCTTGGCAGGAATGCTCTGCCGGACTGTTATATTCCGAAAAGCAAAACACCGATTTGTTTGACGAAATGCATTCCAAAGAATCCATGAAACGGCTGATGCAGGCCGGACAAATCTACTATATGCTTTTGGCCGACAACCAGTTGGCCGGCTATTTGGCCTTTCGCAACAACGGCACTTCCATTTTCCTGTACATTCTGTATATCAAGCCCGCCTTTCGCCGCAAGGGGCTTGGCCGAAAGGCTTTGGAGCATTTTGACAAGATGCTCAGCGGCGATGAATTCCGCCACATCCGCAAGCTGACCCTGCGTGTGCCGCAGTCCTATCCGCAGGTGATTCATATTCTTAAGCATTTGGATTTTCAAATCACCAAAACCTTTGACGGCCAAAGCGACAGAGGCCATCCGCTGAATGAATACGTTATGGAACGAAAAATTAAAAGAAACCTGGCGATTGATTATGGGAAATAAACTCAAAGACTATATTCTTTCCTTGCGCACGGTCATTGAAAGCGACCAACCCGTGAAAGACAGCGAAGCGTTGCGGCGGGAGCTGCTGACGGAAATCGGTTTTTGGCAGCATGAGCGGCTGATACACCTGTTGGTCACCATTTTATTTGCCCTGTTAACGATGGCCGTGTTTATTCTGATTTTGTTCTATCCCACATGGGGTGTTCTGTTGTTGTTGGCGGCGATGCTGTGCCTGTTGGTGCCGTATATTCGCCACTACTTCATTTTAGAAAACGGTGTGCAGACCCTTTATGTGTTATATGAACAGCTGTTGCAAAAAGAAGGGTTCCCGCCGGAATATATTCCGTCCTCTCCCGGCGTTCGCATGAAGCCGCTTTCGGCAGTATCCAAAGCACCCAAAAAACATTCGGCATAAAGAAGTCCCCTTTTGTCAGATAACCTCTGACAAAAGGGGATTTTTTTCTTTTCGGAGTATGGTTCCGTTCCCGTCCTCCCTCCTGTTTTTGCCCTTCATTTCATAACACACGGTGTATCGCCGCCGGCAGCTGTGCCGGAAGCGTGACCAATGCATCGGCTTGTGCTAACTCATCGGGAGCGGCAAAACCGTACAGACAGCCTACTGTCGGTATGTGATGCACCAGACCGACCTGTATATCCGAAGCCCTGTCCCCTACCATGACATAAGCCGTGTCGGGGTACAAGCCCTTCAAAATTCGGAAAATCTGTTCCTTGGGCTGAAAGTGATAGGTTTCGGCACAAAAATAGGCCGAAAAATACGCATCCAGTCCCAAAGCCTGCCGATGAGCGTCCATATAGGCCTCACGACAGTTCGACAGCATCAGCAGACAACAGCCCTGTGCCTTCAGTTCCTTCAGCACCGACACAATCCCGTCATACAGCACGGCTTCTCCCCGCTGTACGCCGGCAATCATTTCCCTGCCAATCGTCCTGCTGGCTCGTTCTTTCATTTCCTGCGGCAAATGCGGCATAAAGGTTTGCCACATTTCCGGAGCACTCACGCCCAGAAAAATGCTGACTTCCTCATCGGTATAATCCTTTGGCAAGGCGAAGCCCTCCTGCACCAGCATGGCATAGGCTTTGCGGAACGCCTGCCCGTATAAATGCGCCGTGTTATGAAGGGTGCCGTCAAAATCAAAGATAACCGTCATCGTCAGAATTGCCGCATCAGGTTGACCATTTCAATAGCCCCCAATGCACAGTCATAGCCCTTGTTGCCTGCTTTGGAACCGGCTCGTTCAATGGCTTGTTCAATGTTCTCGGTTGTAATAACGCCGAACAGCACCGGAACGCCGCTGTTCATGCCCGCCTGTGCGATGCCCTTTGCCGTTTCGTTCACAACCAGTTCATAATGAGAGGTGGATCCTCTGATCACCGCCCCCACACAGATGATTGCATCATAGCGGCCGCTGTCGGCCATTTTTTTGGCAACCATCGGTATCTCAAAGGCCCCCGGCACCCAAACAGCATCGATGTTATCTTCTTCCACGCCGTGCCGCACCAAACCGTCAACGGCACCGTCCAGCAGTTTTTCCACAATAAAGCTGTTGAAACGGGAGGCCACAATGCCCGCCCGCATCCCTTCCGGTGCCACTACTTTTCCTTCTATCACATTGATATGCATAAAAATGCCTCCTGTCATGGTCGTTTTTTAAGATTCGCTGTCGGGTGCAGCGGGCCGTTCCTGTTCCTCATGGGTTGCATGATGGAAGGTCGGCACAATGGCCGCTATCAGCTTCTCCACCGCTTCTGTATCATTTCGCTGTGCGGCATCATACAGCACTTTCAGGTGCCGCAAAAGCTCTTCACTGTTAAACTCAATCGGTTG
>CADCOZ010000247.1 GCA_902803125.1 uncultured Ruminococcus sp. | reverse complement strand
CTTTAGAAAGTGCGTGACCGCACAGAATGTTTGCGTCTGACTTTTGTCGGACGCATTTTTTGGCACAGTCGGGTTTGCGAATTGTTCTATGAAATATCCGTAAATATCATCATAATGAAATGTTGTTGTCGGTTGACATATACAATCGGTATGGGTTATAATAGTATTCAGAATTACTGAGGAAGGAGTTTTTTATGCTCACAAGATCAGAAATAGAAGAATGTGTCAAAAGCCTTCTTGCTCGCTATCATGCAGAATATGCACTTTTGTTCGGCTCTTATGCAAGAGGAGAAGAAACGCCTGATTCCGATATAGATATTGTTGTTTTTGGTGGACGTTATTTCAAGAAATCAAATATTTTTGCCTTTGCGGAGGATTTACGAGAAACCCTCGGCATCAATGCTGATGTTTTTGAAATAAGTGAAGTAAATGAAGGCACACCATTTTACGATAGTATCATGAGAGAAGGAGTGAAAATTGCTTGAAAATTTCTGACAAGGAACGTATTAAAAAGATTATCCATACATGGACTTCTCTTAAAAAGCAATTAGCGGAGCATAATATCACACGGGAATTGCTTTTGGATGATGAATTTTCCCAATGGGCTGTTACAACACCTCTGTATAATATCGGGGAACAGGTTTATATGCTTACTTCTGATTTTAAGAAAAAATATCCGGCTATTCCGTGGAGTGTTGTGTCCGGCCTAAGACATCGCTTGATTCATGATTACGATGGAATAAACTGGTCAATTATCGCAGATGTTATATTTGATGAAATGGATGATTTTATTGCATCTGTTGAAAAATTGACAGATTGAGGGATTTCTTTGTGATTATACACCGCATTCCAATCCAAGAGGGGCTTATGAAAATATCTTTTTCAGTACCTTTAGAAAGTGCGTGACCGCACAGAATGTTTGCGTCTGACTTTTGTCGGACGCATTTTTTTGCCCAGAAATAAAGAGTGCAGGTTTTCGGTGGAAACCTCTGCCGTAGGCAGAAGTGCCGAGCCGACAGGCGAAACTTTCCCAAGCAGATGTCGATGAACATATACCATCGGTATCCTATGAAAACAGGAATCCTGCCGCATGACCGGCGGTTTTTGTTTCTGTATGATTTATCAGGATATCGGTGACGACTTTCCATGTTAAAAGACTCTTACCAAAGCGGCTGATAACAGGGCAATAACTTCCTGAAAAAAATTGAAAAAAATGTTTTGCAGGAAGGAGAGTTTATGTTATAATAAAGGTAGAAATTTAGTCTGAAAGGAAGGATTCTGTTGAAATATGATGCACAAGATTGTGAACTGGTGGAAAAGTACCAGCTCACGCCCACCATATATGATTTCCGGCTGAGGAATCCGGCTCTGGCCGCCCTCACAAAACCCGGACAGTTTGTACAGGTACTCGTGCCGTCCAAAACCCTTCGCCGTCCGATTTCCGTTTGTGATGTGGAAGGAGATGTCATTCGTCTGGTCTTTGAAGTGCGGGGAGAAGGCACGGCTCTGATGGCACAGACAAGAGTAGGGGAAACGGTCAATATTATTGCACCGCTCGGTCACGGCTTTACCCTGCACCCGAACGAAAAGACCATCTTTATTGGCGGCGGTATCGGTGTGCCGCCGATGCTGTACAGTGCCAAACAATGCGGCAGTAATGCCATCGTGATCAACGGTTTCCGTCATAAAGAAGCGGTTATTTTAGAAGAAGATTTCCGGCAGGCGGCCGGCAGGGTGATTATCACAACCGATGACGGTTCCTATGGCATTCACGGCTTTGTGACACAGCCGCTGGCAGAAGTGATAGAAGGAGCCGACAGAATTTGTGCCTGCGGTCCCACGCCGATGCTCAGGAATATTGCAAAGATGGCACAGCAGTACGGCGTACCGTGTGAGGTATCGCTTGAACAGCGTATGGCGTGTGGTGTCGGGGCGTGTTTGGGCTGTGCGGTGGCTGTTAAAGACGGTGACCGTGTGGTGTATCGGCACGTCTGTAAAGACGGACCCGTATTCAGCAGTGAAGCAGTCGCTTGGGACGGCGAAAAGCCCCAGCCGCCCGCTGTGAAAAAGGAGGGATAAGCATGGCGGATTTAAGTGTGAAAATAGCCGGTGTAACATTCAAAAACCCGATAATAGCCGCTTCGGGTACCATTGGTTTCGGGCGGGAATACAGCGAATTCTATCCGCTGTCGGTCTTTGGCGGTATTTCCTGCAAAGGCACCACCTTGTTGGAACGTCCGGGCAATCCGCCGCCCAGAATCGCAGAAACGCCCATGGGAATGCTGAATGCAGTCGGTCTGCAAAATCCCGGCGTGGAGCATTTTATGCAGGAAGATTTGCCGTGGCTGTTACAGCAGGATACCGTGGCGATAGCCAACGTGGCGGGCAGTTCCTTGGAAGATTACTGCCGCATGGCAGAGATCCTGTCCGATACCGATATTGACATGATAGAACTGAATATTTCCTGTCCGAACGTCAAGGAAGGCGGTGTGCAGTTCGGCACGTCCTGTGAAAGCGTGGCGGCTGTGACCAAAGCGGTTCGAAAAGTTTGCCGAAAGCCGCTGATGATCAAATTGTCACCGAATGTGGCGGATATTGCCGCTATTGCCCAAGCCGCTGAAAGTGAAGGTGCCGATGCGGTATCGCTGATCAACACCCTCACAGGTATGCGGATCGATATCAGAACCCGCCGTCCGATTATTACCAACAACACCGGCGGCCTGTCGGGACCGGCGGTATTTCCGGTAGCGGTTCGCATGGTTTGGCAGGTCAAGAAGGCCGTCAAGATTCCCGTGGTAGGTTTGGGCGGTATCAGCACATGGCAGGATGCGGTGGAAATGATGATAGCCGGTGCAGATGCCATTCAGATCGGTACGGTATTATTCACCGACCCCTATGCCCCCATCAAGATAGCCGAAGGGCTGAACCGTTATTTGGACGAAAACGGCATGACATCGGTTACCGAGCTGACCCATACCATTCAGGCTTATTGACAAGCAAATCGGAAAAAAAGAAGGAAGGAAAGTCCCATGACAAAAATGATATTGGTACGGCATTGTCAGGCAGAAGGCAATTTTCACCACTATTTTCAGGGACGCATTGATACGGACATTACCGCATTCGGTCAGCGGCAGATTGAATGCACGGCGGCTTTTTTGGCCAATGAACCGATTGATATTATTTATGTCAGCGACAAAAAGCGAGCCAGGAAAACCGCCGAAGGGCTGAACCGCCTTCATCAAGTGCCGATGATTGTAGACGACCGTCTGACGGAAATCAATGCGGGTCTTTGGGAAGGCGTACTGTTGACGGAGATTGAACAGCGGTATCCGGAAGCCTATGATGCTTTTCGGCACCATCCTGCGGATTTCCAAGCCCCCGAAGGCGAAAACATGGCACAGGTCTATGCCCGTGTCAGTGCCGCCCTGAAGGATATTGTCACAAAAGAGCAGGGCAAAACGATTTGTGTAGTATCTCATGGCTGTGCCATCCGCAACATGATGTGTTATCTGCACCGCTGGGATTTATCTCACATACAAGATGTTCCGCTGGGTGTCAACATGGCCGTCAATATGGTAACATTTGACGAAAACCTTTTACCCACCGTCATCGCAGAAAACATCACCGCCCACCTGACCAAATTATCACCTGATTGAAATCCTCCCTACCGCCACAAAATGAATGTTGGAGGGCTTTGAGTCTTGCGGCCAAGGTGTCCACCGGACACCCGCACTCCCTCCAAACCTCCCAGCAAGGGTTCTGCCCTTGGAATCCCTAAAGGGACTAACTTCGTGTCGTCCGCAAGCCTTTGAAAAGCTCGCAAAAAACTTTTGTGTTGATATGCCGTGAGTTTTTGCGGCGGGATATGGAACAGGTTCTTGGTGTGTTAAACGGGGCGTGAGTCTGCGTAATACAAAGGAGGGGTGATATGGTTATTTTATCGGTCGATTACGGACGGGTTCGCACGGGTGTGGCGGTATGTGATAAAGATGAGATTATCGCCTCTCCGGTGACTGTTATCAAAGAAGTGCGTTTCGATGCACTGGCGGAAAAAATCACGGCACTTTGCCGGCAGACCGGTGCCGAACAGATTGTTTTGGGACTGCCCCGCAATATGGACGGTTCCGAAGGAGAAAGTGCGCAAAACGTCAGAGCTTTTGCCGAGGTTCTGCAAAGCACCAGCGGACGGCCTGTTGTTTTGCAGGATGAACGCGGCACGACCGTGACCGCCCATCATTATCTGAACCGCACCGATACCCGCGGCAAAAAACGCAAAGCCGTGGTGGACAGTGTGGCCGCCGTGATTATTTTAGAGGACTATTTACGCTATAGGAGGAATGGCTTATGAGTGTTCTTCCGAGCCATAAGCTGACAATCGGTGAATTGTTTGTTTCCATGGCTGTGGGATTGATTTTATATTTACTGCCCAACGATTTCCGCAATCAGACAGCTTCCGTTGAACTGTCGCAGGCGATTGTCTTTGTGACCGCTTTTGCGGTAACGGCTGTTTTTCTGTTTATTATCAAACGCTATGAAGCGGTGGGGGCGGCTTTGCTGACCAATTCCATTATTACCGCCGGTGCGTTTGTTTTTAGTACCGTCAACGGTTTTCTGACCGATGGCGGCAGCTTTTGGCCGACAATCTCACAGTACCAGCTGATTACGATGTTCATTCTCTGGACAGTGCCGTTTCTGCTGGTGGTGATACTCCGTATGCTGGCCAAAGATGCCAAGGATACGGACGAATCACGGCGGGGTTTTTGCCGGTTCCTGTCACTGTCCCTGCGGGCGTTGATGATCATCTACATTTTAGTGATTGTTTTTGTGCAGATTCTGCCTCATGCCCCGTCCGTTGCCACTGCCCGAACGATTTATTACATACCGTTTGACCGTATTCGTGAATGCTGGGAAAACGCCGCCGAATGGGGTGCTTTATATCTGTGCTGGAACGGTTTGATTCTGGTGCCGCTGAGCTTCAGCCTGCTGATTCTGAATCCCAAAATACGTTGGTGGCAGATAATTTTCATTTCCTTTGCTTTTGGTCTGGCCTTGGAAATCTTCCAATTCTCCTTCAATACAGGTTCGGTCTATGTGGACGATATTCTTCTGTATATTGTCGGCGGACTGGTCGGCTTTTTCATCAAACGGCTGATAGACCGCATTCGGTTCCTGATAACGGACGGACAGGACAGCACGATGCTGAGCTTGGATTACACCCCTGTCAGTCAGATTGAACTCGAAGAGCCTTCCGAAGAAGAACAGCCGAAGGAAGAAAACCTGTCCGAAAATACCACTTTGCCGATGGGTGATGACGATGCGGAAGCCTTTGATGATACCATCGAGAACCCCTCTGCTCAGCATGAATCCGTTTCCGAACATCCCCTTAAAAGCGAGTGACAAACACCATAAACCCGCAAAGAGCTGTCCTTGCTGACGGCTCTTTTTGCATAGAGTACAGAAGTTTGGTAAGGAAAGACCTTGAAAGACAACAACACAGCGAATTTTGAAAGGGGAGAAATAATGAATAGTGAATAATGAATAATGAATAGTGAATAATGTTGATTTAGGTCAAGTCAGCGAATTTTGAAAGGGGGTTTGGGGGAAAACTTTTTT
>CADCOZ010000246.1 GCA_902803125.1 uncultured Ruminococcus sp. | reverse complement strand
GAGACCTCTGCCGCAGGCAGAAGCGACCGGACCGAGCCGACAGGCGAGACCCCCCAAACCCCCTTCCAAAAATCGCTGACTTGACCTGAATCAACATTATTCAGTTTTCAGTATTTCCCCTTCCCGAAACACAGCAAATTTCGGGAAGGGGTTCCCCCAAGTAGCGAACGGAACAAAATTGATTGCCGTACTTAATAAAGCTGTCTGACAGGTCTTCCGCAGGGAGGGCCTGTTTTTTTATTGTCGGGGGACTTTTTGTCGAGCGGGTATATTTGGCGGTGTGCGGCAATATGATGTGATATCAGGCAAAGGAGGAAAAACATCGTGTCGGAACAGTACAGCAGCTATGCATCAGCGGCAGAAATGTTGTGTGACGAGGTCAAAAAGGTGGTGATGTCGTTAGCGGAAAGCAAACAGGAGGCGATACAGGAAATACGGCTGAGAAGCGGCAAACCGCTGGCGTTAACGGACGGTACGGCCACGCTGTTTTTGGAGGAAAACGGCAGAGTGCTGTATTCGGCCGGCGAGAAGGTTTTTTGTACTGCACAGCGGCAGGTTTACGATACGTTCCGGCGGCTGTGCGGCTATGCGGTCTACAGTGTGGAAAATGAAATCAAAAACGGCTACCTGACCGTGCGGGGCGGTCATCGGGTGGGACTGTGCGGAACAGCTGTCCTGACAGAAGGGAAAGTTACGGCGATGAGTGATATTTCGTCCCTGAATATTCGGATAGCCAGACAGAAAACCGGTGTGGCCGAAGCGTTGATTCATCAGCTGTATCCGTTCAAAGGCGGCGTGTTGGTGGTGGGGGAGCCTTCCAGCGGCAAAACCACCCTTTTGCGGGATATGGCACGGTGTTTGTCGCTGGGTATCGGCTGTCGCATGATGCGGACAACCGTTATTGATGAACGGGGGGAACTCTCCGGTACTTATCACGGTATCGCCGCCAATGATTTGGGGTTGTGCGATATCCTCAACGGGTATCCCAAAGGGGAGGGACTTCAGCAGGCAATTCGGGCGTTGTCGCCGCAGGTCATTATCTGTGATGAATTGGGAACGGAAGAGGACGTGCGGTTAGCGGAACAGGGGTTTCATGCGGGGGCGGTCATGATAGCCTCGATTCATGCCCCTGATTATACATCACTGCTGAAACGGACGCAGATGCAAAAACTCCTGCACAGCGGAGCTTTTCACACAGCCGTTATCCTGCAATCCTCAGACAGACCGTGTTCAATAGCGGCCATACAGACGCTTAGTGAAGGGGCGATGCTATGCTGTACCTGAAGATAGGCGGCGGTTTGCTGTTGGCGGTATGCGGTGTACTGGCCGGCTGTTATGGTGCCGGCCGACTGAAAACCCGCCTGAATTTTTACGAGCAGTACATTCGATTTCTGACGCAGGCGGCTTCTGTCATTGGCTATACAGCGGCTGATGTGCCGACACTGTTTGAAAGCATTCACGGTGTGCCGCTGATGGAACCGCTTTTGCAGTTGGCGGTTCAGCGTATGGAGGCAGGGGAATCCTTTTCGGAGGCATGGCAGGCGGCTGTGCGGCGATATGTGCCGCATAAGAGCGACAGACAGCTTCTTTGTTCTTTCGGGGAAACATTCGGCACCGATAATTGCAGCGGCGAATTGGCCAAGCTGTCCCTTCATCGGGACACCGCCCTTCGTCAGCAGTCCGATTTATGGCAGGACTATAAAACCAAGTGTAAGCTGTACCGTCTGGTAGGGCTGTTTGGCGGCACGTTAACGGCTGTTCTCCTGCTTTAGGGAACCGATATGGTATTCTGAGCCAAAAAAACATCATGTATCATCAACACAAAAGTTTTTCGCAAGCTATTCAAAGGCTTGCGGGGTCAAGGGGCAGAGTCCCTTGTGGGAGGTTTGGAGGGTAAAGTCCTCCAACATTCATTCCTGAAGCGGGGGGAACAATGAATATTGACTTTATCTTCAAAATTGCGGCGATAGGGATTATTGTGGCGGTGCTGAGTCTGGTGCTTTCACGGTCGGGGCGTGAAGAACAGGCGATGATGACAACGCTGGCCGGTTTGATTGTGGTACTGATGATGTTGGTACAGCAGATTTCACAGTTGTTCAGTACCATTGAATCGCTGTTCGGCTTCTGAAATGGTGCTGTTCGGCTGGATGGCCTTAGCCGTGACCGCCGCTTTTTGTGCGGTGGCACTGAAAAAATATACCCCCGAAACCTCTGTAGCTATTGCGGTGGCGGCCGGAACCATACTGTTGCTGTCTATCCTGTCACAGACAATGCCTGTGGTGCGTACTCTACAGGAAATGACCGTGAATATCGGCTTGGATCCGCAGATGGGTGCGGTATTGGTCAAGACAATCGGCATATGCTTTTTGTGCCAGTTTACAGCAGAAGCCTGTCGGGATGCGGGTCAAAGTGCGTTGGCTTCTAAAGTGGAATTGGCGGCGAAAATTACCGTGCTGATATTGGCTCTGCCGCTGATGGAAAAACTCCTGCATATGATTGCAGGCTTGATGAACCATGTGTGAGAAGTGAGAAACGATGAAAAAATGGCTGTGGATAGGTCTATTATTCCTGCTGTTGGCGGGAACCGGTTCTTTGCGGGTATGGGCGGCCGAAGAGGATACCAACCCCTATTTTCAGCAGGCACAGGCGATGGAAACCGACCGTTTATGGCAGAGTCTGCCCTCTGAAACACAGCGGGCCTTGCATGAGATGGGCGTGGAACCGCCGGATGAACAGATGTTTGCGGAACTGTCGGTTGAAAAGGTACTGTCACAAGTGCTGACCATGCTGTCGGAAAACAGTCAGTCGCCGCTGTGCGGGTTGGTGACCTGTCTGGGCATTGTCCTGCTGTGTGCCTTGACGGAAGGTTTTGGCTTGGGGGTGCAGAAGCTCTCTGCGGTGCAGAATACCGTGGCTTCGGTCTGCATTTGTACGGCTATCATCGTACCGCTGACGGGAACCATTGATAAAGCCGCCGCATTGGTCAGCGGCGGGGCCGGCTTTTTGTTGGCGTATGTGCCGATCCTGAGCGGCTTGATGATGAGTACCGGACATGAAGTGACGGGAACCTCGTATTATACCACCATGATGACGGCCGGTAATGCGGTTTCTTTAGTATCGGCCAAGCTGATGGTGCCGCTGTTGAATGTGTTTCTGGCGTTGTCGGTCACATCGTCTGCGGCTCCTAAAATGCGGCTTTCGTCTTTGTGCGAATCTGTCTATAAGATGGCCAAGTGGATTTTGGGTTTTGTGCTGTCGGTGTTTGTGGCGGTGCTGTCACTGAATACCTTTGTGACTACCTCGATGGATCAGGTCAGTCAGAAAGCCCTGCGGTTCACGGTCAGTTCTTTTGTGCCGCTGGTCGGCGGCGTATTGGGAGAAGCCCTCAATACCTTCAGCGGCAGTCTGGAACTGCTGAAGTCGGGAGCCGGCGTTTTTGTCATGATAGCTTCCGCAGTGGTGGTTCTGCCGGTATTGCTGGAAAGTATTCTTTGGCAGTTCTCTCTGTTTTTGCTGTCATCAGCGGCGGATATTGTGGGACTGTCGTCTATGGGCAGTGTATTCAAGACCGTATCCAAAGCGGCCGCCATGCTGACGGCTTTGGTGCTGTCGGTGGCGGCGGTGTTTATCATTTCTACCGCACTGATGCTGACGGCGGCACGGTGAACGGTGAACGGTTTTTCGGAAGAGGGAAAAACATGGAAAGCGTTTATGAATGGGCGGTCAGTGTGTCGGTTTGTGCCGTGGTGGTTTGTATCGCAGAAATGCTGATATCGGATACAGCCATGGAAAAAACGGTGCGGTTAGTGTTGGGGGCGTTTTTGCTGTTGGGGGTACTGCTTCCGCTGGGAAATGTGGTGAGCGAAGGGTTGAAAGATATAGACTGTTCCCTTGAAGAACCGGTACCGGACAGCCTGCGGACGCTGACAGAACAGCGGAAAACCTATGTGGAACAGTCGGTAGCGGCTTTGGTGGATAAAACTTTGCGGGAACAGGGCATTCAGGCCGCTAAAGTAACCGTGCAGACGGATATTGACGAACAGAACTGCATATCTATGATAACAGCAGAGGTCATGCTGCATTCGGCAGATGCCTATCACAGCGGTACGGTCAGCCGCTGTGTACGGGATACCTTGGGCTTGGAATGCCGCACCGTCATTGTAGAGTGATGAAAGCACCGCTGACAGAGTGATTCAGCAATTTTTGGCGGTTGTCGGATATCTTGCGATACGGTCATTCTTGATGAACCATCAACACAAAAGTTTTTTTGCAAGCTTTTCAAAGGGTTGTGGGGTGCAGGGGTAAAGCCTCTGCTGGGAGGTTTGGAGAGCAAAGCCCTCCAAGATTCAGGGCGTGAAGGGATGGCGTTATGAACAAAGAGCAGGAGAAGCAGGAGGAAGGAACGGGGGGCTGGTTCAGAAGGAAAGAAAACTTTTTGAAGCTCATTGTGGCGGTAGGGCTGGCGGGAATGGTGCTGATTTTTGTGTCGTCATGGCTGAAGCCGCAGGAGGACAGCGGTTCGGTTGACAGCACCGTATCCGAAAGTGACGGCTGGGAGAACCTTGAAGAATATCGTGCCAATCTGACCTGCGAACTGGGCAATATGATTGCCAGCATAGAGGGAGCCGGCCGCACCAAACTGATGCTGACCATAGACGGCACGGTACGCAGTCTGTATGCCTGTGACAGTGATGTGCAGACCAATGAACGCAGTGGAGGGGAACAGCAGAACAATGAGAAAAAATCGTATTTGGTGGTACGCCGAAAAGACGGTTCCGAACAGGCGGTGACGATTGGACAGCTAATGCCGAATGTGCGGGGCGTATTGGTCGTATGTGAAGGAGGGAATGACGAAGCAGTAGCATCCAGTATTAAAGAAGCCGTTGCGGCGGCCGTACATCTGTCGCCGACACATATTTGTGTTCGGCCATTAAGCGTATATGAGGAGGAACAACGATGACATTCGGAAAAAAACAGCTTTTAGTCGGTGTTTTGGTGGCGGCCTTGGGAGCCGCTGTTTATCTGAACTGGCAGTTTTCTGCGGTACAGCCGGTAGAAACAGCCGAAACAGCGGCTTCTGATACCAAAGAATTAGGACAGACGGTTTACGTCAACACCGAGGTTTCGGGACAAACGGCCGCCAAGTCCTCAGCAAACAAAAAAGACACAGCCGACAAAACCAAAACGAACACATCCGACAACGCTAAAACGGACACAGCCAACGCCAAATCAGCCAAACCTGCGGCGGCCGAAGCAAGCACAGCGTCCCTTTCCCAGCAGGACTATTTCACGATGGAGCGTCAGCGGCGGCAGACAGCCCGTGATGAAGCGGCGGCGGCCTTAGCCGACATGATGTCGGCGGACGACACCACCGAAAACACCAAAAAAGAAGCGATTGCGGCGGCAGAACGGCTGGCTTCCGTCATGAAGTCAGAAAGCGACATGGAAGCCGAAATCAAAACCAAAGGTTTTGCCGACTGTCTGGTATCCATCAACAACGGTCACTGCACGGTCATCGTTCCCTCCGAAGGCCTCAACG
>CADCOZ010000245.1 GCA_902803125.1 uncultured Ruminococcus sp. | reverse complement strand
CAGGAGCGGGTTTTGCGGAAGAGGAAGAGGATGATGCAGATGGTGAGGAAGGTGCCGATGAAGAAGAAAGAAAAGAGGGGGTCGGAGGTGGAGGTGTCTTCGGGAAGGGAGGGGCCGGAAGAGGTATCGGAAGGGGAAGAGGAGGGGGCGGGAGAGTAGGGCTGGAGGGCTGTGACGACCTGCTCATGATTAAAGGCCAGGTGGCCGGCGGTTAGGGCGACTAACAGACTGGAAGAGGGAAGAATATATTCGCCGGTGTCACAGTGCAGAATCGCATGGTAATAATTCGGGGCTAAATGCTCGAAACAGGCATAGCCGCTGTTGTCGGATGTGATGGTGACTTTGCCGATGGTAATACTGATATGGGGGGCGGGATGGCCGTCTTGGTCTGTGAAGTGAAAGGCGGCACTGCCAAATTCAATGACATCTGCGATGTTCGCCGCAGAAGCCTGATAGGCGTTGTCAATGGCTTTAACAACTATGCGGCTGTCCGAACAGGGGGATGCTGTGCTGTCGGCGTTGGCGGTATACTTCCGCAGAGCCGCCGACAGGTTGGTCACGTCATATCGGAACGTCTGGGAACCGTCTTCGTTCGTTTGACGGTCAATCAGTTCATAGGCCTCTTGCGGCAGGTAACCGGCTTGCATCATGCTGTCTAAGCTGTCAAGGCTGTCATAGGTATCTTTGCGGCTGTCATAGGCGGCGGCATAAAGCCGGAATCCCTGCAAACCGTTGGTGTCTGAAGCCGTCAGGGAAAGAATCGTGCGGCCGTTCTGCTGTTCTGTCTGAGAAGAAAGCACAACCGGCTTGTCGGTGTCCTGTATCAGTGTATAGGAGCGTGTGAACAGTTCCGACAACGTGCCGTCAGCCAGTCGGGTGCGGGCCGCTATTTCATACCGATATTCACCGCTGTTCAGCTGTAGGAATGCATTCCGCAGGGAAGCGGCTTTTGGCATCAGCTTTTCATAGGGACGGCGATCCTTTTCCCGATAGGCGGAAACATAGCCGAGATTTTCGCTGAACAGTGGGCTGTCGTTTTGGTCATATACACTGATGGTGAAGTCGTATAAGTCCCTCAGCGGGTAGATATCGGGCAGAACAAAAGCAGATTCATAGTGACTGTCATCGGTGACGGTGCGAATGGCATCTTTGGCATACAACAACGTATTATCCTGCTGAAGCAGGGAAACGGCTTGATAATTTTCGCCCTGATAAGCGGCGGCGACTAAGCCGTTATCCAAACCGCTGAGCGGTTCTTCCGTATCAAAGAGGGTATTGTCCAGCGGAGAGGTTTCCGCTAACGAACCGTAAAAGCCGGTGAACGGCAGACAGAGCTGTTCTTGGCCGTTGAGCGATGTCAGAAAAACATAACCGTCCAGATAACAGCCTTGCGGGAACTGCTCCTGAAGGGTGGTGAGCATGGCCGGCTGAAGGGATAGGTTCACGGTTATTTCGGTGCTGTCCAAATAACTGACCGTCAGGCGTTGGACGGAAGTATCACCGACAAGAAAATCTATAACGGCTTCTTCCGTCAGGGAACGGGGCTGTCGGGTGTTGAGGCCGTTTTGCGGGGTATCGGTCTGCAAAACAAAAGAGAGTTTATAAGCGTGGGGTTTGTCGGTCAAATTATGTACGGTAAACTGAAAGCTGTATTCACCGGTGGGACTGTCGCCGAGAGAAATCGCCGTCAGCTTTTGGGCATCGGCCGATAAATAAGCATGAGCCTGCATAGCCTTGTCCAATTGCAGAAGGCCAAAGCCCTGTACTCTGGGAGAAGCATATAACACGGTATCGCTCGAAGAAGGAACGGTCAGGGGTGCGGCGGTACTCATCAGCAGGGATTCCGCCAAGTGCATCTTTTCAGCCGCAGGTGTTTCTTCCGACACATAAACACTGCTGACATACTGTTTCATGACGGCATAGGCTCCTGTTACGGCAGGAACAGCCGCAGAAGTGCCGCTCCCAAAAGCCCGTCCGTTATCCTTGACGGCGGCATACACCTCTTCACCGGGTGCCATCAGGCGGGTGACGGAGGAAGAACAGGTACCGTCACCATAGGACGTAAAGGCAGAAACCTGTGCGGCGGCGGTGGATGCGGTCAGTTCATCGTTCAGATTGATTTCGTATAAACCGGTCGGGTGTTCCTGAAGATAGGCGGTGTGGTCGCCTTCCAGCACGAGAAACGGCAGTCCGTACAGCGGCTGAATGTCAATAGAAGCGGCTTCCGTTAAGGCTACAGCGGCGGCTCCTTTTTCCACCGCTTCCTGTATGGCCGCCGCACCATCTTCCGCTTGGGATATCCGCAGAATCAGCAAACGGTTTTCGATGTCCTCACTGTGCAGAACCGTTGTGCTGTCAAAGCGGTCGATATAGATATATTCGTTGTGCTGGCGAAGCGGCGGTTCGTCCAACGGTTCGAGGCTGTCGGAAGGCTCCTCTTCTAAAGCAGATACGGCAGAAACAGCGGGTTCCTCTGCGGAGGAGGCAAGACTGCTTTCATCAGTTTCAGGTTCAGCCGATTCACTGTCGGACACTTCCGGTGTTTCCGGCGGTTCTTCATAATGCAGAATATCGGTCAGGGGCGTATCGGATAAGCCGTGATAATACAGCTTGGTGTCGTCTATTGTGATAAAACGCCGAACGTGCAGGGGATTCTGTACCGAACCGACAGCGGTGACCCCCTCTAAAGCGGACAGAACATTTTCCGTACTGTAAAAAATATCTTCGGCGGTCAGCTCCTGTGCCAGTGCCTGACCGTTATACCCGCTGTTGCCGGCGGCGGCCATCAAGGCAATGCCGGCCTGCTGCATCTTGCTGAAGGCGGTTTGATAAAGTGACAGGTTATCGCTGACGGCTTCTTGACCGAAACCGAGATTGACGGCATCGGCTCCCAATTTCACGGCATCATCCAGTGCCGCCAACAGGGCATCTGTTTCAATCAGGATACGGCCTTTTTCGGTTCTGTGCGAGGCAATTTTCATCAAAGCCAACTGTGCCTCTGCCGCAACGCCCCGATAGGCATTAACGCCTTCCTCGTTATTATGACCGGCCGCAACAGCCGCTGTCAGGGTGCCGTGATAAAGCGAGCGGTCAGCGGTTTGGTTATCGTTATTGGCATAGTCATACGCATAGACGATTTTCGGGCTGACATAGCAATTCGCCGCAGACAGCGTATCGCCAATATTGAGCCGAATATGCTGTGACAGGGTATTCAGGCTGTCTTGTGTCAAGACCGTCACAGCCGGTGAGGCGGCAAAAACCGGATCATCGGTTTCAAATTCGCTGTCCAATATAGCAATCAGTGTTCCTTCCCCGCTGAAATCTGCGGTGATGTCACTGTCGGCACCGATTTGCTGACGATAGCTTTCTAAAAGCGGCTGAGCCTGTGCATAATGCGGCGGGACTTCTTCCGTGTTCGGTTCATCGGCCTCTGTCAACGGTTCGGTTTCGTTCGGGTTGTCGGACTCTGTCGGCGGTTCGGTTTCGTTCGATTCGTCAGCCGTCACCGCACTTTCTTCGGGTGCCAGACACAGCCATTCGTTTTGCAGGACATAGACTTTTTCAATGCCGTTGATGCGGGCGATTTTATCGGCGGCACTTTGGGGAGCCTGAAAGGTCAAAGCATTCCATAAAGCCGCATACGAACGGCCTGCGGTGAAATCGGAGGAAGGAATCAGCTTGGCCACGCTGGCCTTAGCTACCGCCTGACTGCGTTTGATGGCATCCCCGCAGGCTTTTCCGTCAGCAGAGAGCAGAAATGTCCGCACATCGGGATAGGCTTTTTTTGCGGAAAGAAAGGTGTCAATGGCAGAAGGTTCTTTGAGTACCGCAAAATACAGCACCGTTTCATCTTTTGAGGCGGAAGGGGTTTCGGTTTGGGCGGGATCCTTCTGTTCGGGTTTTGGTTCCGTATTCAGTTGTGACGCTTCGGTTTCGGAGGAAGAAGGCTGACGCGGCTGTGTCAGAGAAGCCTGCACCATTGGCAGTAAGATGACCGCCGCTGTCAGCAGGATGGTCAGAATGGTAAACCGTATTCCTTTTTTCATGGCTTTCGCTGCTCGCTTTCCTTATGTAGACGTATGGACGCACAAGATTACAGACCTTTGAATAAATCGGCGGTCACGGCTAAAATCTCTCTGGTGGTAAAGTTAGCGGTCAAATGAAAGGGTGTGTCAGCCGACACGGCTCCGCAGACATACCCCTGACGGCGGGCGATGCGGGACGCTCTTAATTCGTGGAACCCGTCTGTCACAATAGCCAGTTCTTTGGACAAGCCGTTTTGTTCGATGATGTCGCAGGAAAAGGCAAGATTCTGTTCGGTATTGACAGACTGATTTTCCTGATAGATTCTGTCCGGGTCAATGCCCATAGCGGTCAGTTCGTTATACATACATTGGGCTTCGCTGATTTGTTCCAAGCGGCCTTTGCCGCCGGACACCACGCAAACCGCCTGCGGATGAGCCTGCAAATAGGCATAAGCGGCCTCAATGCGTTTTCTCAGCATCAAACTGGGGCGGTTGCCGTTGACCTGACAGCCAAGGACGACCAATGTAGCGTTATCGGACGGTGTTTTGGCGGCGAAAACAGCCATTGTACACAAGATGACCGCCACATAAACGGTCAGGCCACAGGCCAAAACAGCGGCGGTATTGGTAACGATGCGCCAGACTTTTTGCTGTCTTATTTTTTTCAGGAACGCAGACAGCTTTTTCCAAAAGACAGCACACGCCCCGATACAGCCAAACACCGCTATACCGATGATACTGCCGATATTGATAATTTTTGAAGCGGCGTACCATAGTATCATGGCTCCCGACAGCACCGCTATCAGTATCCGCACTATTTTTTTAACCGTTTTCATACACAGCAACACCCTTGTCAAACCCACAATAATCCACCATAATTCTATCACTTCCTTACCCCAAAGTCAAGAATGTTGGGGCTTTGCCCCAAACCCCAGCAAGGGCTCTGCCCCTGCACCCCGTTGGGGGAAACCTTTTTCTAGCGAAAAAAAGGTTTCCCCCAAGCCCCCTTCCAAAAATCGCTGTGTTTATCTTG
>CADCOZ010000244.1 GCA_902803125.1 uncultured Ruminococcus sp. | reverse complement strand
GACCGGACCGAGCCGACAGGCGAGACCCCCCAAACCCCCTTCCAAAATTTGCTGACTTGACCTAAATCAACATTATTCATTATTCACTATTCATTATTCATTATTCTTTATTTCTCCTCAGAAGTCAGCCGAAGGATCCACGCCTTTCAGGATTTTTTCGGCATCGGCCGCCAATGAACCGAAATCTTCATAAGGCCGAAGAATAATGCCCATCAGTTCCTCCGGCGTTTCCTGAAAATCCCGCTGAATCCATAAGCTAAACATTCCCAGCAAATAAAAGGCTCGGCCAATCTGCCGATACTGAAATTCAGCCGGCACACGGCCGGACACAATCCGCCGCAGCAGGTACTCTTCTAATATGCCCTTTTTTCCTGCCTGATATAACAGCCGCAGACAGGAGCGGTTATCATAAATCAAACGCAAATATAAGGTAAGGAATTCTTTCAGCGACAGTCCGCCGCCGCCGAACACCGAGGCCAGCCATTCGTCCGTGAAGTGGTCAATTTTATACAGCAGCAGTTCATCTTTCGACTGAAAGTGCCGATAATAGGTAGCCCGTGACACATTCGCCAAGGCGGTGATTTCGCCAACGGTTATTTTGTCATACTCTTTTTCCTTCAGCAGTTTAAACAAGGCATCCGATAAACAGCCTTTCAGGAAGTCTGTTGACTGGTCTTTTTTCCGCACGGCCTTTTCCCTCCCCAAGAAAGAAACAAATTGATAAAAATGTATCGCAATAAAGCGAAGTTATTGACAGATAATCGCTAAATCGGTATAATTTTATGATAGGATAAGTATGTAAAGAAACCATTACACTTTAGATTATAGAAGGATCAAAGCGTTCTGTCAAGGGTTCCGTTTGTCAGCAGATACGCCTGACGTTTCCAACCGGAACACAGCCTATTGAGGAGGAAACATGGATAAGCGTAAGGTGATTTATTATACAGATGAATTGAAAGATGAGTTCTCCGTGGCTCAAATCACTCCCAAACGAATTGATGAAAATTATGTGTATATCCACGATTCTCTCTTTAAGAAGTTCACCCATTTCTTTTGGTACCGTATCGTGGCCACTCCGATTGCTTTTTGCTATGTAAAATTCACGTTTCATCAGAAAATTGTCGGCAAAAAGTTGTTTCGTGAATGTAAAAAGCAGGGGTATTTTATGTACGGCAACCACACACAAATCATTGGCGATGCCTTCATTCCCAGCCTGCTGAACTTTCCCAAGCATGACTATGTTGTGGTGCATCCCAATAATGTTTCCATGCCGTGGCTGGGTCGTATTACTCCTTCACTGGGTGCCTTGCCGCTGCCCGATGAGAAAGCCGCTTATCGGAACTTCAACGCCGCCATTGAAACGCACATCAAGCGGAAACACGGCGTTGTCATCTATCCCGAAGCCCACATCTGGCCGTACTACACCAAAATCCGCCCGTTTGTGGATACTTCCTTCACCTATCCCGCCAAGCTGATGGCTCCTGTCTACTGCTTCACCAACACCTATCACCTGCGGAAGCCCGGCAAGGAACCGAAAATTATTACCTACATTGACGGACCGTTCTATCCCGATGAAAGTCTGCCCCTGAAAGAAAGACGCAGGGATTTACGCAACAGAGTATATGAAGCCATGTGCGAACGTGCCAAAGGCTCTGATTACGAAACGATCCGCTATATCAAAAGGGAGTGCGAACATGATTGATATCCTTTTTTGCGGCAACAGCGGCGTTTTTGACGGTGCATTGACCTGTATCCTCTCCATTCTGAAACGCACCAAAAGCCGACAGCCCTTTACCTTTCATCTCTTTACGATGGATGTGTCGCATCTTGACCCCAACTACACCCCGATTCCCCAAAAACAAGTTGATTTTCTCAACGAGGTTATACAGAAATATCACCCCGACAGCCGTGCTCTTCTCTATGACGTGACCGATTATTATATGCGGTACTTTTCCGGCTGTCCCAACGAAGGGGCGTACTGCTCCCCCTATACACTGATTCGGCTCTTTGCCGACCAATTCGACACCATTCCGGATAAACTGCTGTATCTGGATATTGACATTATGTTCAATCGGGATATCCTTCTGCTGTGGAGTACAGACATCACCGATTATGAATATGCCGCCGCTCCCGACCATTACGGCAAATACCTGATTCACCCGCACTATATCAATGCCGGCGTGCTGCTGTTCAACATGAAAAAATGCCGTGAAACCCGTCTGTTTGCCAAAGCAAGAGCTTGGATTCGCTATAAAAAGCTGGTCTTTGCCGACCAAAGTGCCTTGATTCGCTCCACCACCAAACGCAAAGTACTGCCCCAGCGGTACAATGACCAGAAATTCCTGCATGACCACACCATTATCCGGCACTTTTCCAAACGGCTGTTCTGGCTCCCCTATCCCCACACCGACAACATTAAACAATGGCACATCGACAAGGTGCATTCTGTCTTTCAATATCATCAGTTTGACGATATCTTAGCGGAATACCTGACTTTGAAGGAAAACTATGAGGCAAGGATTTGAAAGGAATATCTGACCTTGAAAGAAATTTATGAGGCAAGGATTTGAAGAGTATGAAACAAATTATTCCTATTTTTTACGCTTGTGACGAAAACTTTGTTAAGTACACCATCGTTTCACTGCATTCCATGATGGTCAATGCCGCTCCGGATAAACAATACATTGTCTACATTCTCTATACCGATATTTCCGAAGCCACACAGCAGCTTGTGAAGGAAATGGAAAACGAATGCTTTGAGATTCGCTTTATCGACGTGACAGACTATCTGAAGTCGATTTCGGACAAGCTGCCCCTGCGGGACTATTATTCCAAAACCACCTACTACCGCCTGTTTATTGCCGAGATGTTCCCCGAATACACCAAGGCGATCTATATCGACAGCGACACCATTGTGCAGGGAGATATCAGCGAATATTTCAATACCGATATCAAAGATGCTTATGTTGGTGCCAGCCATGAACAAGTCATGATACAAGTCGATGAATTCGGCGTTTATGTAGAAAAAGTGGTAGGCGTGTCCCGCTATAACTTCTTCAATGCCGGTGTTCTGCTGATTAACTGCGAACAGTTCCGTTTGCGGTTTGTGCTGGATAAATTCATTGACTACCTGCATTTCTATAACTTTGTGGTCACACAGGACGAGGACTATCTGAACGTCATCTGCAAGGATCATGTCTATTGGATTGACCAGCGGTGGAACACCGAAATTTTCGGAGAAATCAGCTATCCGATTGCACAAGCCAATATCCTGCACTATATCATGACCAGTAAGCCGTGGCACTATGCCGACTGCCGCCACGGTGACATCTTCTGGAAATACGCCAAAGAGACCTCTGTCTATGAGGATATTTTAGCGGTACAAACCGCCTATACAGAGGAAGAAAAAGAACGGGATCGCCATTCGCAGGATAATCTGGTGCAATTGGCGGTGGCCGAAACCGAACGTGAGGATAATTTTATGAATCGTGTTAACCGTGATAAACGCTCCAAGGATCGTGTGGAAATTCTGCATAAGATTGAACAATTTGAACGGGAAGGCCGCTTTGACGAGGATGTCGAAAACGACCCGCCGGGCCGTGTGCTGCTGCCCGATGAGATTGAGTATGTGCAGAAGAGCATTACCGACAAACTGAAAACCAAGATTGCCTTTATCATCGCCCATAAATTCGTCAATAACCTGATTAAGGACAAAAAGCTGATCATCAAGGAAATGCGTGGTCTGGAATACTTCACCGCCCTCGATTCCGGTGCTGTCATCACCTGCAACCACTTCAACGCCTTCGACAGCTTTGCCATTCAGTTGGCCTATGAAGCCTCCGGCCATAAAGAACGCACCTTCTGGCGGGTTATCCGTGAAGGCAACTATACCTCTTTCCCCGGCTTCTACGGCTTCTTGATGCGTCACTGCAACACCCTGCCGCTGTCCTCCAACCGCAAAACCATGAAGAAATTCATCAGTGCCACCAACCAGCTGATTCAGGACGGCAACTTTGTACTGTTCTATCCCGAACAAAGTATGTGGTGGAACTACCGCAAACCGAAACCGCTGAAAAACGGTGCCTTCATGTTTGCCGCCAAGAATCATGCCCCCGTGCTTCCCTGCTTCATCACCATGAAAGATTCCGATATTATGGGTGAGGACGGCTTCTATGTGCAGGAATATACGATTCATGTAGCACCGCCGATTTATCCGGATCCGAACCTGCCCTACCGCAAGCAAATCACCGACATGATGCTGAAAAACTATGCGGTCTGGAAAGAAATCTACGAATCCGAATACCATATCACCCTGACCTATACCACCGAATTTGACCCCATCACCCTGATGGACGGCAGCAGTTCTGTCACCACCGACAACAACGCCGCTCCCACGGACAGCGACACTGTCCCCACAGAATGATAAAACTGTAAAAAACCGCCGGCTGGCTCACAAAGGAACCAACCGGCGGTTATTTTATTGTGTCCCGTTGGAGGGCATGACCCTCCAACCCCCCATCAAGGATTCTGCCCTTGGAACTCGTTGGGGGGGGACTCCTCTCGAAATTCGCTAACTTTTATCCCACTGTCAAGCACTTTTTCACCACCGTAAAGCGTGTCCGCATTTGCAGGGACAGTTCCCGCCCTTCTGCGGCCACCTGCTCCAGATACTCTGCGGCCACAGGAGATTTCAAAGAGGATTGAATCAGCTTGTACCTCTTGGCTGTCCATGCCGATACTTTATCCAGCAAATCATCACTGAAATATTTATTCAGCACCTTATTGCCGTCTAATGCGGCCGCTTGTATATATCTGATTTTAGAAGCCAGCACCGTTTCATGTCCCCGCCGTTTCTTCAAATAGGCCGGCCACAAATCAGCATACTGCAAAAACATCTCGGTATACTCTTCCATGAGCATATACTCCATATAAAGTGCTTCAATATAAAAATGATGGTGGAAAGCCTTATTAAGGTCTTTATGCTGATTCCGTACATTCTCGATTTTCCGATCCATTTCTATTGTCAAACTGTCCATCTAACATCTCCCTTTCCACCTTGTATACAACCGAAAATGCCGCTTTCAGCCTCCCTATACGGTTCGGCCAACAACACATTCTCGTTCTATACAGAATTTTTTCACCCACAAAAAAAGAGTACATTTCTATTATACATGGCAGAAAAGAAAATGTCAAAAAATAACACATAGAAAATTAGGTTCAACTTTTGTACACTCTGCTGTGATACCCCCTCAACAACGTCGTTAATCTCATCGAAAAAGCATTATGCATAGTATTCCTCAAAAGTATCCAAGCAGATAACACCCAGCAAACCGCCCATACCCGACCCGCAGTCAATGGCGATATGATTATTGCGGGAAAAAATCCTGTCATTCATCGGCAAATGCAAATGACTTCTGATATTGCGTGTCGGCGTGTGACCCGTTACCAGAAACTTATCGGGAAAATATGTTTTTTCATAGTCACATCTTGCCCAGATGATTTCACCGGCCGTATAGTCCTCCAAAGGACGTTCCGGCGAAAAGTTATCCAAGCCGCCGTGCAGCATTAAAAACGAGCCGCTTTCCGTTTCGGCTTCTTCATACAGCGAAAACTCTCCCAAATACTCCATCACCAACTCCCGCTGTTCCGCACTCAAGCCTCTGAACTCCCGAAGGGTACTTTCTCCGCCGTTGACGAACCATTCCTTAACGGCATCCATTTTTTCCTCACTTAACTGTGCAATACTTTCCTCTGTAATATCCTGCGAGAACCATTTCAGGCACTGAAAAGCCATCCAGTCATGATTGCCCATGATCGGATAGACATTCGGCCGCATCATCATATCCAACAGTACCTTCATGCTTTCTTCCCCTCTGTCCACCACATCACCAATGGTATACAGAATATCTTTATCCGAAAAACAAATTTGCTGCAAAAGACTTTTATATCCTTTATAATTTCCGTGAATATCTCCCATACAATAAATCATACACTTTCTCCTTTCGTTCGTAGCGGTTCTGCTTCATCTTCACAACGGACGGCACTTTCTGACTGATACACTTTTATGAATGCCCCTCTTTTATTATAACACACCTTTCGGATGAAAGCCACTGTTAATTACTTTTTTATCACGGAAATCAGCTATAAAATAACCTGAAGCGGCCGACAATGAAAAATCATTCATTAGCAGTTGAAAAAACTTCCAAAAACAGGTATAATATGGTAGAATGCGGACAGCGGAAGAAAGTCAGTCCAAAGCCCAAAGCGGAATGCGTTCTGTCCTTAAAGCCGTGATATCCAACAGCACTTTTCGTCTTTTACAATGGAACCGCTCATTTACCTGCACAGACTGAACGTGTGGCAACAGCCCGCATGACCTACTTCACTTGATACAGCGTTTTCTTATGAAAATACAAATGCTGTTTCCGGAAAGGAGCATTTTATGAGAAAAGAATCGCCCCAACAAAAAGATCACCGCAGTCAATTGACAAACCGCTTTTTGCAGGAGGGCGAACAGTCTTTCAGCAACCGAGAACTGCTGGAATTACTGCTTTATTATTGCGCTCCCAAGGAGAAAAGCCAAGAGTTAACCGATCGTCTTTTCTTATTGAGCGATAATCTTTCCGGACTATTGGAGCTTTCCACCAACAGTTTGGAGGACTGCGGCTGTAACTTGTCCATCATTACTTTGTTCAGACTTATTCCGGCTCTTTGTGCCAAAAAAGCTATCGACGATAATCAAATCAAATACAAAGACAAGCCGTTGGCTGACCAAGAGAGCATCAGCCAGTTTCTTTTCCCCTATTTCATCGGTCAGAAACAAGAGCGGCTCCTCATGCTGCTTCTTAATGATAAACATCAATATCTGTATTGCGATTATATCAGCAAGGGAACGTCTATGAGTGCCAGTATCAATTTTAACACCATTTTACAGATGGCCTCTTTCTATCAAGCCTCCTATCTCATTTTAGCGCATAACCATCCCAGCGGCGTGGCTCTGCCTTCTCAAAATGATATCAATACTACCGTACGATTGAATAATATTCTCGGCACCATCGGCGTTAAACTGATGGATCATTATATTTTTGGCGAAAATAATTTCTGTGCCATGTCTTCTATGGAAACCCTTAAAGACATTTTTCACGATACCTCCTCATGACGTTTTATCAAAAGCCGGCGTGATACGTCGGCTTTTTCACTTTTCCGAATAAAAATTATCCGATCAGTCAATATTTTGTAACCTTCTATCGCTGTGGCGGATTATTGATATAAAGGTTTCGGAATCCAATCAAAAGGAGGATATTTTATGAAAAAGATTGTTACATTTGGCTGTTTGTTGCTTATGGAAGGGCTTTTTATCACAGCGGCCTGCACACCGGAATCCCCGCCGCTGAAACCGCTGTTGCCTGACAGCTCTGTCGCCGGCACCGTTTCTGCGGACAGCCGTTCCTCAAGCACACCCCATGATACAGCGGCATCTGTCACCGGTTCGGAAACGGATCAGCAGGAATCTGTTACCAGTTCAGAAACGGATCAGCAGGAATCCGTATACATGACGAAATGGCATGAAAGCGAACCCATCCTATCGGTGTCTTTTCAGTGGGAACCGGATTATACAAAAAGTTCTACTTCCTATGACCCCATTCCCTTCACGACAGACGACCCTGACTTAATCGAAAAATTCACCGCTGCTTACAACAGTGCCGTGATTAAAGATCCTAACAGTAAAAAGACAGCCAACGCCGATAACGTAACCGTCACTTATCAAACAAGTGCCGGCACCACAAAATTTGAACTGTGGGGCGGCGGCTATTTCGAAAACGGCAAACGGTATGACATGGAGGGCTACGAGGCCATCATGGCCGTACTGAACGAAATAGAAGAGTCACTGACATCAGGCGAATACACTACCTGGAACGACAGCTGCGGCGAATTGTTATCCTATGGTTCATCGTGGAGCGGCTTAGACCGCACAGAATCGGACAGTACAACCGATAAAGAACTGATGACCAAGCTGGAGGAAGCCCTGAGAGATGTCCGCATCATAGGAACGACAGCAACCGAATATATATGTGACGACAACACAACTATTATCCTGAAAGGCACAAAGAAAACCGTCTGTATGGAAGTCGGGGAACACGGATATGGAATAGACGGCCAATATTATAAGCTGAAAGGCTACGATAAGGTAGAGAAGGTATTAGATGATAACTTCAAAAAGAATCTATTGAACGATGCCTGTTGGAACGACAGCAATGGCGACTTGCTGGAGGTTTCCTTCCGGCGTGTCGGAGAAGGTACTTCCTCCGCATTTTACCGCACCGATGATCCGGAAATGCTGACCAAGCTGATCAATGCCCTGAAGGGTGTTACAGTTACTTGGGACAACAACGAAAGCGTTACTGACGATCACATTGTGATTCTGTATACCGCCGAAAACAAAAGCGGCCGCATCGAGTTTGACCGTGGTCAGCTGAAGGCCGGCATAGAATATAACGGCAGGTTATTTGATATTGAAGGGTATGAAGCCGTTCAAGCGGTTCTGGACGAAATCGAGGAACGTTTTCCGACATGGCAACAGAAATATGACACATGGATTCACCGAATGAGCGAGGCAGATAACCGACTGAAGGAGATAACCACCGGTATCGACTATCAGAAAGCCGACATGGAAACCAGACGCAGTATCATAATGCAGCTGCTGAAGGAATTAGAGGAGAAAGACCTCATCAAGGAGGGCAGTATTACCGATAACCAAGATTCCATTTCGTTTATCTATAACTGCCACGAAGACGGTGTTTACGGCTCCGTCATGCTGAAAGACTTTGACCCGATGATGAACTAAGAAAATATAGATACACCGTAAATAGATACACCGTAAATAGATACGCCGTAAAAAAACAGGTATTCTGCCGTCATGACAGAATACCTGTTTTTGATGGATAATTCTTGAGAAAAAGCACCAATCTAACCGACTACAGTCCTTCTCTTAGAAGCTGATGCAGGAAGGATTGGGGAAGTGGTATTTGTTGCTGCGGCCGTCGTGGGCGTAGTCGCCGTAGAGGAACATTTCGAGTTCGTCGGCACGGCGGTAGAGCAGGCCGTAGTAGCAAACATTGGCGGCATGATGGTAAGAAAGCATTTCGTTGATCAGTTTGTTTTTATTGACATAGTTCAGGTTGCGGGAGCCGTCAGGAGCATAAGCATTCAAAAGAATGTTTTTCAGGTCAGAAGAGTAGGTCCACGCAGTACCCAGATTGTAGGAGAAGGAAACCAAGGCATCAAACTGCTGCTGATTGAAATAAATATAATTGTTAATCAGCATACTGTTAACATCTGAAGTGAAGCTCAGCTTATTGATGGATCTCACCAACAGGGCAAAGGCTTCATTCAGCGACAGATTGTTATAGAAACATTCGCCTTCCCAAACCACATAGCCATGACCAAGGGTCGGGATATTATACGACAGATAATCATAAGTGATGGCGGGAACATAGCCTTCATTATCCGCAATAAACTTGATGACAGCATCGCTGGCTCTCAGCTTTTTCAAGCCGACATCCTTTGTGCTGGTTTTGTTGGCAATAAAGATATCACTCGAACCGTCTGAACAGGTTGACCATACATTGTTATACTTGGCATAGGCTTTCACCGTAAAGGTGCCGGCTTGTTTGGGCGTATAGGAGCCTTTCCAAATCAGGGTATTGCCGTCCACCGTTCTGCTGGTGGCTTGTATCATGGTCGGACTGGCACCGCCGTCATACACATTGAAATAGACCGATGTACGCTTTTTATCCGTAATGGCTACCAATGTCACCTTTGAATTAAGGGTTGCCGAGTTCGGGGAAGAATAGGCAAACTTGATAGGAGCAGGGTCAGTGACCGTTACCACACAGATCGCCTTTTGTCCGTAAGAGTTTGTATAGGAAATCGCCACTCTGCCGGCATTTTTCGTTTCAATGAAACCGTCCCAGACGGTAGCTATCGAAGAGTCGCTGGTTTCCCACTTGGAACCGTTATAGCCTTTGATATAAATCGTCTTGCCGGCGGTTGTCGTGGCCTTATAGCGGGACAGGGATACATAACCGGCGCTGACACTGTTAACCGTTACGGTACATCTGGCTCTCAGCTGACCGGTGCTGTCGGATGCGGTAATTACTGTTGTGCCGGCACTTAAACCGCTGACCAGACCGTTATTGACAGAAGCCACATTATTGTTGCTGCTGGCCCAAGTCACCTCTAAGCTGGCCGGGCTTTTATTGATGCCGATGCGAACAGAAGAACCCGCATTCACACTGTACGATGACTGGGTAAACGAAATACTGCCTTTGGAGGTTACCGTAACTTTGCAGGTATCCGTTACCACACCGGTTTTATCAGAAGCGGTGATGGTGGCTGTACCGGCACTGACGGCCTTGATAACGCCTGTGGAAGAAACCGTAGCCACAGCCGTGTTGGACGATTTCAGGGTATACTTACCGTCTTCCGGTTCTGTACGGCCTGTGAGCGTACAGCTTGTACCCTCTTCCAGCTTCTTCTCACTGCTGTCAAGATAAATAAAGCGGTAATCCGTCTGTACAACGGTAAGCTGACACTTCAAGGTCTGCTTGGTTTTGGTATCGGTTGCTGTCAGGGTAGCTGTGCCGGTGGCCACGCCCTTAAACGAACCGTCAGAAACCAGTCTGGCCACTTTTTCATCGCTGGTGTTCCATTCTACTGTACCCTTGGCTCCTTGAGCCGTCAGCACCACTTTTCTGCCCTTGGCAATCGTGGCCTTTGTTTCCGAAATCGTAAAGTTACTTTGGGCGGCTTGGGAAGTTGAAGTCGTCACTTTAATGGACGCATCTTCAATGTAGTCCACATAATCCGTGCAGACATAACCGATAACACCGTCTGATGTCATGCCTTTGAGCCATGACTTGCCGGCAAAACAGATGATATCCAGACGGGTGCCGGGGGCCAGTGTACGAATGATGCTGTAATTGGTACCGGCTCCTGTGCGGAAATTGAGGTAATCAGTCGATTTGCAGTCGTTGAGAATATCCATACTGGCCGCATAGCAGTAGCCAATGGTGCCATCACCCAAACGCACCTTATACCAACTGGGATTGGATCTGTCCAGCAGGGTAACCGTGGTATCCTTTTTCATCACCTGCAGAGAAGCATATTCCGTTCCTGCTCCTGCACGAAGATTGACAGAGGTTTCCGTTTTGCCGTAGATGGGAATATGCGCCG
>CADCOZ010000243.1 GCA_902803125.1 uncultured Ruminococcus sp. | reverse complement strand
TTCCCGTTCTTTGATCTGCTGTAGTAAAGTCAGGTCGGTGCTTTTTTGCAGCCAAGCCTTATTCACCTTGCATTGGGAACAGTTTTCTTCATCTGCCCAGTTAAAGGCACCACACGCACACAGCCAATGATCCGGTTCAAATACCGGCTGTAAAACCAAATTCATGCCGTCAATCCCGCTGCGGGTGCATATTTCACGAAACTGTTTGTTGTAGCCGCCCTGCACGGTATAGATGTTCTCCTGCTCCAACCGGGTGTCAAAGCGTTGGTCGCCTGCGTTCACCCATTGTGTACCGTCCGCATAGATCACCTGCCGCAGAACATATTCCACGTTGCGGGTATTGATATCCGGCACTTCCACCCGCAGTTCATACCCGAAAGACGTGTTCCGCCGGGCATCAATATGGTCAAACCGCATATTTGTCATCCGATTCAGCGGCTTTCTGACCGCATCATAGCATATCACATCAAAGACGATGCTCTGCACCACACCCGCCTTCAGGCTCATCCACTTGGCCGTTGTAAAGACTTCACCCGTGGGAACATCCAGTGCCAGCCGTACCGCACAAACCGCCATAGGTGAGCCTTCAAACCACATCATATCGTTTTGGGCTTCTATCATCTTAATGTTTTCTTCTGCCATTTTAATCCCTCCGGCCATACCTGTTTCCCCATTACCAATTTCCGCCAAACCGACTTGCCGGCACATGATGCATTATGCATTATGCATTGTTTCCCACTGTCCGAACGGGGTCGGTATCTGCGGTATAGTCAACGCCATCGGCCCCGAAGCCGAATAAGCGGTAAAAGTCACTAAAATAGCCGTCAATATCGGCGTGTGTATCCAAATTATCCGTGGCAATAGAAGCCCAAAGCTCCTGTACCTCTGCCTGAATGGCGGGCTGCATCTCAAGGTCATCCAACCGAATGCGGTTTTCTTCATCGGTCACAGCATCACCGTTAAACAGTTTCTGATTCATCAGGCGATACATCTGTTCAATACAGCCTTCATGACAGCCGTGCGCCTTCATGACCTTATAGAGAATGGAAATATACAGCGGCACAATCGGAATCGCCGCACTGGACTGGGTAACCAAGGCTTTATTCACGGAAATATACGCCGGAACGCCTTCTGCGGTAATCTGTTTGGACGCCGCAAAGAGATGATCTTTGGCCTTGCCGATGGAACCGTCCGCATACATGGGATGTGTCAGCACGGGACCGATATAAGAGTAGGCAACGGTAACGGCCTGTTCTGACAGGACACCGGCGGCCTTCATGGCATCAATCCATTCCTTCCAGTCCTCACCGCCCATGACCTTAACCGTTGCGGCCACTTCCTCATCGGTGGCAGGATTCACGGTAATATCACTGACCACACGGTTTTTGAGGTCAATAGTTTTGTTGGTATAGGGTTCTCCTACCGTCTTAAGGACGGAAGAATAAGTCGTGCCGTCTGCCATGGTACGGCGTGGTGAAGCCAAGCTGTACACCACCATATCCACCTGTCCAAGATCCTTCTTGATCAAGGCAATTGTTTTATCTTTGATTTCCTGCGAATAGGCATCACCGTTGATGGTTTCGGCATACAGCCCGTCTGCATGGGCAAAGGCTTCAAAAGCCGCTGTATTGTACCAGCCGGCGGTCGCTGTTCTATTGCCGGAAGCCGGCTTATCAAAAATCACGCCAATAGTAGCCGCCCCAAACGAATACGCCGCCGTAATGCGGGAGGCCAAACCATAACCCATAGAAGCACCGACGACCAACACCCTTTTGGGGCCATTGGCATGGGGCTGTGACTTGATGTAGTCAATCTGTTCCTTCACAATCGCCTGACAGCCGTCAGGATGTGCCGTTGTACAAATAAAACCTCTTACTTTCGGTTGAATCACCATATCTATCGCTCCTTTAATATTGATAAATCTATCCCTATCATTTCAGTTCCACAAATTCCGTGGGAGAACCCGTCACGGACGAAAGCACCGTTTCACTGCCGTCTGCCGTGACATAATAGACCTTTAACCAATCCATATGGTCGGTGTATTCGAGTTTAGGCGTGAAGCAGTAGCACAAAGCACCGCCTGCTTCTACCAATTTTTCATCTGTTTCAAAAACATACTGTTCAATAGAATATTCCAAGCCCAAAGCCTTTTCTTTTTTAGCCAAAACAGCCAATGCCTCATTGGGCGATACCTTTGCTTCGGGATACATTTCCTGTACAGGTTTATCGGTACCGGCTGTTTTTTGTTCCACCCGTTCATAGCCGCCCATCCAGTTCTGTGCCAGCACATAGGTACCATCAACGGACACCAAACAGTTCGTACCGGCATACAGACGTTTACCTTCCACGTCCAAATAAGGATAGATAGAATAATAGGTACCGCCGCGATAATCCACCGTGCCAAAATAATATTTTTGGTAGCTTTTCAAGCCTTCCGGTAAATAAAAATCTTTCTTACCGCAGCTGTCCAACAAAGCACACGCCTGTTCAAAGCTAATACTTTCCGCCGGAGCCGACACGGTTTGATTCTTCGGTTTTTCAACCAGTATATTTTGATGAGAGGGGGCCGCACTTGTTTCCACATAAATAATATGACTGTCATCTTCTGTGGCCGAAGATGTTTCCTGGCTGTTCTTGGTACCACAGCCGCCAAGCATCAGTCCGGTCAGCAAGCACAACAGCAACACTTTTTTCTTCATGGTATCGCTCACCTTTTCTTCATAAATGATATCATCTATATTCTATCACTTTATTGTGCTTTCATCAACCCTTTTTTGTTGGGGCTTTGCCTGTTGGGGCTTTGCCCCAAACCCCAGCAGGGACGCTG
>CADCOZ010000242.1 GCA_902803125.1 uncultured Ruminococcus sp. | reverse complement strand
TGGTGTATCCAATGGGCAAGTGCCAATGGCAACACTGTTCCTTTCCGTGGCGCTGTTTGTGGTAGTACCGCTTATTCTTGGCATTGTTACAAGAATAGCCGTTACAGGAAGCAAGGGAACGGACTATTTTGAGAATACATTTATCCACAAATTCGACGGTATCACAACAGTTGGATTGCTTTTTACACTTGTACTGATATTCTCATTTCAAGGAAATGTTATTCTTGAAAATCCCCTTCATATTATTCTGATTGCCGTTCCGCTGGTTTTACAGACCTTCCTGATCTTTGCGATTGCATATATCGCTTGCAGATTGTTAAAGCTGCCGCACAATATAGCCGCTCCTTCGGGAATGATAGGAGCGTCCAATTTCTTTGAACTTGCCGTTGCTGTGGCGGTTGCATTGTTTGGAACATCCTCTCCTGCGGCTCTTGCCACAACAGTAGGAGTTCTGACCGAAGTGCCGGTCATGCTGCTGCTTTGCCGCATTGCCAACAAAACAATCACTTGGTTTGACAATAATAAATAACAACAAGGGAGATTCGCTCAAGTACCAGTGGTACTACAATAAGGCAGGCGCGACCGAGCGGAGCAAGTGGGGCACACGCACGGCCGCTTCCACCACCGTCACGGCTAACAGTACATGGAACGGAATGCAGTTGCGCTGCGTCGTCACCGACGGCGCGGGTAATATCGTTAATTCTGATGCCGCCGTTATCACCATAACCTGATCAGCCTTGCCAAGGGACTCAAGTGAAGAATAATTACATCGGTTGCATCCGTTATGATTCTTTACTGTGCGCAGTTTTTAATGCGCTTTTTCTACTGCTACGATTCGTCCCTGTCCGTAGGGATCGGCATATTCTTCTCCGATCACTCCGCCGAGAGTAACCGTGATATAGTCGATCAGCACTTGATTGTCCGGCTTGACGGAACCCTGAAGAACTTTACACCCGTCAAACATGGTAAATCCACTTCCGTGGTTTAAAAGGAGATAGTCGATGGACGCAACGGAATACATCCTGTGAGTATCCAGCGGCTCTCCGTTTATCATCACATTCTTCACGCGATATTTACCGGTAACGCCTGTAAACAACCCTTCCGTATCTTGTGAACATGTACTGTCAATATAAGTATGTATCTCGTAGGTCAGTCCGGAAACATGGAGAAATCCGCCGTCATCACCGGGAAGCGCACTGCATCCCCATTCCAGCGCGTCTAAAATCTGCTGTCCGCTGGCTTCTACATCCGTGAGCATATTGCTGAATGGAAAAACACTCAGTATATCATTCAAAGTGATGTCACCGCTTTCGATACTGACCCGGATACCGCCGCCGTTAATGAAAGCAATATCCGCGCCGGACTGATCCCGGAATGCATCGGCGCAAAGGTCGCCTAAATTTGTTTCCGATCTCCTTATGATATACATCGGCTGACCGTTCCATGTTGCGGATGGATCGTTAACGGTCAGATTGACATCACTTTTCGCGACAACTTCCTTCAGCTTTTCGGTCATTTCCGACATAGCATGATCCACCGCGGCAGTCATTTCATTTTGAATACCAAGAAGCTCCGGAGCGGAAACTTCGTTATTCCATGTATACAGTCCGGTATCCACCCTTCCGTTCTCGGCGCTGATGCGAAGCCAGCCAATCCCTGCCATTTTTGTGCCACATGCCTGACGCACAACTTCATAGCCGTCCTTGTTCTTCATTACCACCTTGTCACTGTCATGACTGCGACCGTCAAGGAACGCATCTACCCCTGTAGTGTTTTCGATCACATCCGCATAGGTAAACGGGCGCCATGCCTCTTCATTTCCCATATGCCCGAGCACAATTACATAATCCGCCCCCTCGGCTCTGGCATCGTCCGTCGCTTTCTGCACGGCGTTGTATAATGTTTCTCCGGTTTCATCCTGAAGGAACCCATAGATAAAATTTCCGTCTGCGTCCATGAGATGCTTCGGGGTGGAAGATGTCAAGGTCATCGGCGTCGTAACTCCAATAAAAGCGATTTTTGTATCACCGACATCCATAAGGACGTAAGGATCAAAAACCAACTCGCCTTTTCTGTTGAAATTACAGCTGATATATGGGAATTTCGCCATTTCCGCCAGTTCCATAAAGCGCTCCATCCCGTAGTCAAACTCATGGTTGCCCGGAATGGCGGCATCATAGCCGACGGAGTTCATCAATTCAATATCAGCTTGGCCTTTCGTCAGCGTTCCTATCGGTTCACCCTGGATAGAATCTCCGTTATCCACCAACACCATACGGTTTCCCGCTGCCTCCATTTCGTCCATGACCGCTTTCAACCCGACATAGCCAAAATTCTGATCTATACCGCAATGGACGTCGCTTGTAAAAAGCACTACTATATCCCGTTCTTTCCGGGTTTCGGTTGCGGATAGCTCAGATGGTGATACCGGATTCCCGCCGGTATTCTTTTGTAACGCGCGGCATCCCGTCAGCATAAACGACAGTATAAGGATTAATAAAACAGTCTTTTTCACGATTAACAACTCCTTCACACTTCAATAAATCAGAAAGCGTAACTCCAAGTTTACTTGCGATTCTCATTAGCATTATAACATGTTTTCAGCCAACATCATATATCCAGACTGGCAATCATACTAAATTCGTATAATTATACAAAAAGCAATTATAAACTTTGTAACATTGCTAAAATATTAAGATATTATATTCTGGCGATAGCAGTTTCGGAATAATGATGATATAATACATTTATCAGTCAAACAGATTTACAGAGATATATGGAAATGAAGTGTGCTGAAAAATGAATAAACTATTTGATGAAATTCCTCGCATTGAGAATGACCGAATACTTCTCAGACGCCTGGAAAAAGGCGATATCCCCTGTCTTAATAAAATGACTTCGGATGAAAAGGTGTATCGATATTTGCCCACATTTTTGTTCGAGAAACAATATGATGATTCCGAAATCATGATAGAAAACCTGTATGATAAATGCTTCACAGCAAAAGAAAGCCTGATTCTGGCGATAGAGGACAAGCAAACCGGAGTGTTTTGCGGGCTCGCAGAGTTTTACGGCTTCAAGGACAGTCTGCACAAAGTCTGCATAGGTTATAGACTATGTCATCATTTCTGGGGTAAAGGAATTGCTACGGCAGTGGTAGGGCTTATGGTGGAGTATCTGCTCTTGCAGACAGACATTGAAATAATCACAGCCAGTACGATGACAGAGAATCATGCTTCCGAGAGAGTGCTGGAAAAGAACGGTTTTATATGCACCGCTCATTCCGTTCCCGAAGACTGGGGTTATGAAACGCTGACTGCTGCCGACAAATGGTTCAGATAGAACATGAAAGGGGAATCTCCAGACACCAAAATAGACAACCAACATACAAAATATGTGTCAGATTATCATTTTCAATTGTCTTCGATTCTTTTCTTTTGAGGGAATCGGGCGGGATTTGGACATGATAATAGATTTTGACACATTATCAATTTTTCTTTGGAAGGGGTCAAAGTCGATGCCGCTGTAATCCACTGTCAGCGTTACGCTTTCGTTATCCCCTATCGTTTCAAGGGTAAACGTCACGCTCATTTCATCGTTTTCTTCCATGCAGGGCTTCAGACAGCTTGTGTAAAGCTCCTCCAGTACGATTTCACAGGAATTCATCATGCGGCGGTTCATAAAGCGGCTG
>CADCOZ010000241.1 GCA_902803125.1 uncultured Ruminococcus sp. | reverse complement strand
TGCGGCCAAGGTGTCCACCGGACACCCGCGCTCCCCTTTTCTGGCGAAAAAAGGGGTTCCCCCAAACCCCCTCCCGAAATTCGCTGATTTTTGGTATCCGAAAATATTATTCATTATTCGTTATTCATTATTCATTACTTCTCTCCCTCCCGAAATTCGCTAACTTTTTTTGTCCGTGGGCTTTATTCGCAGTAAATTTATGGTATAATAAAGTATAACGGCTCTATCGCAGGGGCCATATCAATTTGTTATCGGAGGTAATACCATGAACCAGCACACCAGATTTAACCTGCCCCTTTGTCTGACGGTGGAGGAAGATGCCTTTTTTCATTCGGACGAGATTATTAAGCGGTACATACCCGAAATTATCGGACAGAAAACGATTGTCATATCCGAACAGTTCCTGATAGATATCTATCGGGAGAAAATCATGGATATCAGTGCCGATTTCGGCGGTGCTGAAATTGTGGCCATCGGTCGAGCCAGCTTTGACGAAGCGGTGGCGATTGCCAAAAAGGTTTGTATCGAGGATATTAAGGTCATTATCGGCATTGGCGGCGGCAGAGTATTGGATACCGCCAAATATGCCGCCCACATCAGTAAGGCGGTCTATATTTGTATGCCGACCTCTTTGAGTAACGATTCGCTGGCCTCACCGTTTTCGGTACTGGAAACGGAGGGGAATGCCCGCAAGACGATTGCCTGCAAAATTCCGACAGCGATTATTGTCGATACCAACATGATTATCAATGCGCCCATCGGACAGACGCTGTCCGGTATCGGGGATACCATCGCCAAACATACCGCCCTCTATGACTGGAAACTGTCTGCCGCCAAAACCGGCACCAATGTGGAAGATTTTGCCTATGCACTGGCCAGAATGAGTTATGATTCCGTTTATCATTGTGACGAGAAGGATATGACCAGTCGTGTGTTTATCCGTATTTTGTCCCGTGCCTTGGTCATGGGTGGCTTGGCAATGGAAATTGCCGGTTCGTCCCGTCCGTGCAGCGGCAGTGAACATCTCTTTGCCCATGCGATTGAGGAATACTACCCGCAAATCAAGATATCCCACGGTTTAGCGGTAGCGATGGGCAGTATTCCGGCGTGTATTTTTCAGGGGCAAACACCGGAAGGTCTGATGCAGTTTTTCCATACCTACGGTTTGGATTACAATCCCCGCACCTATGGCATAACGGAAGAAATGTTTGCGGATATGTGGGAAAAAGCCCGTTTGGTACGGAAGGGCAGAATCACGATTCTCAGCGAAATACCCCACGACAAAGGACAGCTGAAGGAAATTTATGACAGGATGGTGACAGGCATATGAAAAAGGGATTGATTTTTGACATGGATGGTACCCTGTGGGATTCCTCTGCCAATGTGGCACGTTCTTGGACGGAACAGCTGCGGCGGCTGGGGCATTTGCAGTGTCCGCCTATCAAACAGCAGGATATTATGAGCGTCATGGGGCTGACGATGGATAAGATAGCCAAGATTATTTTTAACAGCTTTCCGCAGGAAAAACGCATGGAACTGCTGGAACAGTGCTGTCAGTATGAAAACAAATACCTGATTCGGCATGGCGGTGTTCTGTATCCTGAACTGGAGCCGACACTGCATCGTCTGCGGCAGACGTATCATTTATATATTGTCAGCAATTGTCAGAAGGGCTATATTGAAGCATTTCTGGATCATTATCAGCTGGCAGGCTATTTTGATGATACGGAATGCTACGGCAACAACCTGAAGGAAAAAGGCGACAACATCGCACTGGTAGTGAAAAGAAACGGTCTGAATCGGGCGTATTATATCGGTGATATCCAAGGCGATTATGATGCGGCACAGAAAGCGGGTATCGGCTTTATTCATGCGGCATACGGCTTTGGTACGATTCAGCAGAAGGTGCCGGAACTGCAAGCGTTTCGTGACCTGCCGGCATTGATGCAAACACTTGACAAATAAGGGAGGAAACCATCATGAACAGACTGCGTTACTTTACGACCGGCGACATTCTTCGGGCCGCCGCCAACGAAAAAATTGAGTTCGCCCCGCTGGAGCATTATGAGTTTGATGATGTCAATCAGCCGCTTCACTGCACCATTGACAGGGACGAAAAGGTCATTATCTTCCGCATATTCAGCCGCAGTACCTTGGGCTTTTCGGAGGATAATCCCGCCTGTACGATTCATTTTTCACCGGACGGCAAAAAAGTCAGGGACAAAAAGAAGAGTCCCTATGCGGATTTGGCAAGGTTCTTTTTGAAAGCCGCCGTCTATCTCAGACGTTATATAGCCGAGCATGACCTGACAGAAGCCTTTGCCGATATGGATACAGAAATGGAAGGCATTATTGTCCGCTTTGATGAAGAAAATGTTCTGCATCTGACCCGCGTATCGGGCGCACAGCGTCCCGATTTGGCGTGTACGGCTCTGTTCGGCAATATCGAAATGGGCAGACCTTATGAGGATGAATTGGAGGCTTTGGAGGCAGAGGAAAACGAGGAAGAAACCGCTTCTGACGAAGAAAGTTCTTCATAAAATGACCGTCTGCCCGACAAAAGCAGACGAACATGATGTCTTTAGCGGTATCCGCAGGAGGAACGAAGCGTGACAATTTATAAAGTACAAAAGGATAAAGCCTAAATGAGATAAAGGAGGATACGCTATGACCTATGTGATTTCCGATCTGCACGGCTGGCCGTTCGAATCGTTTTTGGCCCTGTTGGACAAGGCCGGTTTTTCGGAGGAGGATACGCTGTATATTCTGGGTGATGTCATTGACCGTGGACAGGACGGCGTGAAATATCTTTTGTGGCTGCCCGAACAAAAAAATGTGCTGATGGTTCGGGGCAATCACGAGGAAATGATGTTATCCTGCCGGAGTGTGTTTCACCCTTCTCATGTGATGGAGTTTTTGGACGAACGATGGGAAATGCAAAATCAACTTTATATTTGGAAGGCCAACGGAGCCAACCCGACCATTAAGGGACTCAAACAGCTCAGTAATGAACAGCGGTTAAAAATCCGGCAGTATGTAAGACGAACACCGCTGTATCGGGAAATCACCGTAGGGGACAGAAACTATGTGCTGGTACACAGCGGATTCGGAAACTTTGACCCGCAAAAACCGCTGGAAGCCTATGAACCGGATGATCTGCTGTGGTATCGTCCCACGCTTGATGATCGTTATTTTGAAGATAAGATGACGATTTTCGGCCATACCCCGACCCTCTTTTACGGCGAGCAGTATGCCGGTCAAATCATTATCACCGACACATGGATTGACATTGATGCCGGAGCCGCCGCCGGCTATGCACCGGTTTTGCTGCGTCTGGATGACGGAAAAACCTTTTCCT
>CADCOZ010000240.1 GCA_902803125.1 uncultured Ruminococcus sp. | reverse complement strand
TAAGTTGTAATATAGCGGCCGCTATGCACCCGCCGAATGTTTTTGTACTGCATTCTTACACTCCCTTTATCGTTTCAACAAAAAGACAGCTGCGGGAACACTGACCGGAAAAAAATCCCCCGCAGGACGGCATCCTGCACAGCGTCTGCGAATGGTCATCGTATCGGCCAATACGCTTCCGTACATAACCGATATGCTCAAAATTTGCTTCCTTGCCGGTTTCAAAGGCGGCACAGGAATTGATCCACACAACATTACAGTCATCATGGGCGCATAAATCAAAGGATCTCCGAAAATCATAGGAACCCGTTGAAAAAGACGGCACAATCATCAGGGTCAGATGAAAACACCGCATGATTTCCTCCATATAATGTGTCGTTAAGAAATCTCTGCATATTAAAATAGCCATTCGGCCAATCCCCTCATGATGGAAGATATTCACCACCTGATTGGGATGGATCGCCTCCAAACAGCTTTGTTCGCCTTCTTCCATACGGTACGGATTCTGTTTGCTCTGGGAACAGATGATGTGTCCGGTTTTGTCAAGAATCGTAACCGTATTGCGGTTCTTTTCCCAAACAGAAGGCAAAATGATAAGGGAAGGCATACACGCCTGCTGTTCCTGCGGCAGGGACGACAGTTTTTGACAGATACTTTCTATCATTTGCGGGTTGCCCATCACTTCGGGAAACACCACAATATCCGCCTGTTGTCGAGCGGCTTCCGTTATTTTTTGCCAGATGCATTCGTTTTCTGCCGCAAAACTGCGGTTGTCATATGCCAAGCGAAAGTATTTTACCTGTTCCTCCTCATACCGTTGGATAACAAACGGCCGATGAATACTCAAAGGCGAGGCGGCTATGCGCAGTTCCCGCCGTTCTGTCAAGTGCGGAAAGATATCCTGCTTCAAAAAATAGTGTTTATCAATCCGTTCCCCCAGAACGGCATTGTCAATCAACAGCAGGCTGAACAAATAGTTATCCAAACGGTTATACGAATACGACAAACGGTGCCGCCGTTCCCACATACAAGAACAGCACGGCAGCAGGCCAATACCGGTGGTTTCACGATTGATGTTCAGTACCAACGAAAAATCGTCCGATTGAAACTGAACGATTAAATTTCTCAGAATGGTTTCCAGCCCTTCATCCAGCACTTGCAGCAGGGCTATTATCATAAAAGCCTGCGATGGCTCCCGCAGTGTTCCCGCAAACCGTTCCAGAGCATCAAAAAAAGATTCCGTCAAATCATCCTGCCGCAGCTGACGCACCAAAAGGGTGTTACCCGTTTCGCTGAAGTCCTTCGGCGGTACAAACAATTCGCTGACATTTTGGTATATCTCCCGCCGCAGCTGCTGTTGAGCCGAAAGCGAAATACAGCTGTACCGCACAAATATGGCATCATCTGCACGGAAACGGTTCACCCTTGCACACAACTCGGCAATAAGATTATAAATACGAGGCTCCACGCTGTTCTCCTTTCCGACCTGATAAGGGGTCTTTTGCTGAGATCGCATTTGCTAATTGTTAATGAAAGGATATCGAACAGGTCTATTATATCAATTTCGGATACTTTGTTCAAGGGTATTTTTGGGGCAGGCCATTTCAAAAAACAAACAATGGGGAAAACTTTCCCCTATGAAAGCATCTATTATCCCGTCATCCTGCACAAAATTAACAAAATCTCTTGCGAATGATTTATATTTATGGTAAAATAAGACTAATCATTGAGGTAGGAAGGTGTTTGGCATGATAAAATTAGAAAACGTAACAAAAACCTACAATAAGACGGTGCGGGCGGTAGATGACATCAGCTTTTCGGTCGGCGGCGGAGAAATTGTCGGCTTCATCGGACCCAACGGTTCCGGAAAAACCACTACCATGAAGCTGATTACCGGCATTATCAAAGCCGATGTCGGCAAAATCACCGTTAACGGCTTTAATGTACGCCGTGAGCCGCTGAAAGCCAAGGAATCCATCGGGTATATTGCCGACAACCCGGATATCTTTTTGCGGCTGAAGGGAACAGAGTTTCTTGACCTGATGGGGGATATCTATCATGTGCCGGCCGATAAGCGGCGGGAGCGTATCCGCACGCTGGCCGAACGCTTTGAACTGACCGAAGCCCTGCCCACGGCCATGATGAGCTATTCCCACGGTATGCGGCAGAAAATCATGGTGATAGCGGCTTTGATGCACAACCCGCCGGTATGGATTTTGGACGAACCGATGGTAGGCCTTGACCCGAAATCCGCCTTTGAACTGAAACAAATGATGCGGGAACACGCACAGGCCGGCAACGCCGTCTTTTTCTCGACCCATGTGTTGGAGGTAGCGGAAAAGCTCTGCGATAAGGTGATTATTATCAAAAAGGGGCATCTGCTGTTTGACGGAAAGTTGGAAGAATTGGAAACACAAGGCAAAAACAGTTCATTGGAAGAAATCTTTTTGGAGTTGACGGAAAAATGAGCATTTATTTGAAATTGGTCAAGGCCCTGCTCGCTTCCGTGGAACCGACAGCGGAAGAGAAAAAGCGGGCAAAAATCTTTACCGGTGTCATGGCGGTGATCGCCGTGTTCGGCATCATGCTGCCTATGGCGTTTTTTGTCGGGGTCATTATCTATTGGCTGACCGACCGCCTGATACCCACCGGAGCCGGTCAGAATGCGGCGGAATTGTTCTTGCAGCTGCTGTCGGTCTTTTCGTTTATCTTTGGACTGAACGTGATTTTCAGTGTCTTCTATTTTTCCGGCGATATCGAAAACCTCCTGCCGCTTCCGCTGAGGCCGTTTCAGATTATCGCTTCCAAATTCACGGCGGCCCTCATCAGCGAAAGCATAATGGAGTTCATTCTGATTATTGCGGTATTCGCCGGTTATATTTTAGCGGCAGGACTGCCGTTTTACACATGGATTATTGCCCTTTTTGCCATGCTGACACTGCCCATTGTGCCGCTGGCCTATTGTGCGATTATCTGTATGCTGGTCATGCTGCTCACGGGCTTTATCAAAAATAAGGATACCGTCAATAAAATCACCGGCTTCTTGACCTTTGCGGTCATTATCGGTCTGATTATCATCGTGTCCACGAGCGGCGGTCTGGATGCCGAGCATTTGATTACCGCCCTGTCCGACCCGCATAATTTGCTGTTGGCGGTACTCAACAGCATCTTTCCCCACGTCCATCTAATCACTTCTGCCATGGTCAACAACACCGCTGTCAATCTGCTGTTTTATCTGGGCGTGAATGTTTTGGCGGTATCGGCCTTTCTGCTGATTGCCGAATTGATTTACCTGCCCACGGCCGCCGGCCTCAGCCGCAGTGCTTCCGCCAAAGGCAAAACCCTTCAAAAGTCCCTCTCCTCTTTGCGTCAGCGTCGCCCCTGTGTGACCTATTTGAAGAAAGAGTTCCGCATTCTGTTCCGTACACCGGCGTATTTTATGAACTGTGTCCTGATCAATCTGATATGGCCGCTGTTTCTCTATTTGATATATGTTTTGCAGGGCAAGACCAATTTCATGGAGCCGTTCATCAACGACATCCACAACGGCCATGAAGAAGCGGTACTGATTTTTGTCTTAGGGGTATCGGCTGTTTCGGTACTGGTCACTGCGGCGAATTGTATTGCCTCCTCCGCCATCACACGAGAAGGCAAGCATATTGCCTTCATGAAGTATATTCCGCTTTCCTACATAGCACAGCTGAATGTCAAGGCCCTGGTCAGCATACTCATCAGCGGCACCGGCATGATACTGTATGTAGCAGCGGCGGCCATTTATCTTGGCTTAGGCATCAAGCTGACGTTATTCTGCTGTGTCATCAGTCTGCTTTCCGTGGTATTTGCCACCTATTTCGGCATCTTCATGGATTCTGTCAATCCGAAATTAGTCTGGGACAACGAATTAAACGCCCTCAGAGGAAACTACAACATCTTTTTCAACATGGCGGCGGCCATCCTTCTGGAAGCCATCACCTGTGCCGGTGCCTACTTAGCCTTCAAATTCACCCCCATCGGTTCCCTTTTCATCATGGTTGTTCTGCTGATTTTCCTCATGGTGCTGACAGCGGTCAGCTATCTGCTTTGTTCTTCCAAAGCCGTCAAAAACCTTGATCGGCTCATTGGCTGAAAACCTCTTATGATAACAAAAAAACCGGTCATGCCGCCCGTTTGGACAGCGTGACCGGTCGTTTTTTTGTGCGGCAAAAGCTATCAGCCTTGGAATTTCATCTTAACCTCTTGACGCTTCTGCTGTTCCACCGAATCAGCGGTATACCAGCCTCTGGACTTCATTTGGCCGTAAATCTGTGACTGCATATTCAGTGAAGAGGTTAATGCACTTGAAAAGGTTTGGTGTACATCCGGACAGGAGGATTCAATGGCACCGTGCATCATCAAATCGCAAACTCCTTTTTCCAACAACAGCATATTTTCCATCAGATTTCTGTCATCCATGTGCGTGTCCTCCTTAAAGCAATCCGTAAAAGCTATGAAATAATGTCTGGTGTGCCTGTTGAAGCTGTCCGACAAATTCTTTCAGGGCCGGATCCTGAAGCCGATGCATGGTTTCACTGCACTGGGTCTGAAAATACTGCTCATGACCAAGGGCATCTTCTACATAGAGTAATTCTTTTTGAGTCATATTTATCCCTCCATTTATAGTATGGTTAAAAATAGTACTTTTAAACAAAAAAAATCGCAAGAATTGCGATTTTATTTTTTACTGGTAGCCTGTACGG
>CADCOZ010000239.1 GCA_902803125.1 uncultured Ruminococcus sp. | reverse complement strand
TTACCGACAAAGCTAAAGCCGTTTCCGAAGCCAAAGAGTCCGCTCCTGAAACCGCAGAGCCTGCTCCCGAAACCGCAGAGCCTGCTCCCGAAGCCGCAGAGTCTGCTCCCGAAGCAGCAGAGCCTGCTCCCGAAACCGCAGAGTCTGCTCCCGAAACCAAAGAGTCCGCTCCCGAAACCAAAGAACCTGCCGCTGACAAAACGGATAAACCGTCCGATACGGCCAAGCCAACCTCCCACACCACTAAAAAGCCTGGACAGCCGACCCAAAAACAGCACCGTTCCGGTTCGTCCCAAAAGGGTTCTTCCGGTGCCAAAAATAACGGCCGATCCAATAAAAACAGCAGCGGCAAAAATCACCCCAACGGCCAACGCCGTTCCAAACCGTCAAAACCCAACACCTGATAACCTCAAATCCTTCGGTCCATGCCGAAGGATTTTTTGACGGCCATTGAAAACGTCCGTCCACTGTGATACAATAATAGTGCTGTACCGCATGGGTACAGATAGCTGTATTTTGTCACAAAATATTCCTGCGGGTGCCTTCTGTCACCTGCTTCAATAACCTATCACCAAGGAGATGTCAAGGAATGATTGTTACCGACAGCACCACCATGAAACAAATAGAAGCCGCCGCTGTCAACAGCGGTGTTCCCCTGAGCGAACTGATGGAAAAAGCCGGCACCCAAACCGCAGATTTGGCCGCCAAGCTGATTGCCGCCGAAAAAGTACAGCAGGTTTGTATTCTCTGCGGCTCCGGCAATAACGGCGGCGATGGTTTCGTTATCGCCCGTTTGCTGTCCGTCATGGCTCATGTCACGGTCATTCTCACGGCCGGCGAACCTGCCACCGAACTGGCCCGCACCAATTTTGACCTGCTGCCGCCCGATGTCCGCATTCTCTACTATACCACCCACTATTATGAATCCATCGGTTTGGTACGGGAAGCCGATATGCTCATTGACGCTGTTTACGGCATCGGCTTCCGCGGGGCGCTCAGTGCCGATATTGCCGACCTGATCAGCTTTTGCAACGAAAACACCCACGCCGTGAAAATCGCCGTTGATGTCCCCAGCGGGATTGAATGCAATACCGGTCATATCCTGAACGGCTGTTTCTTTGCCGATTACACCGTCAGCTTTACCGCCCTGAAACCGCTTCATGTGCTGTATCCGTCAGCCGATTACTGCGGCGAAATAATCGTAGCCGATGTTGGCATTCCGGAAAATATTCTCAAAAACGCCCCCTATACCATGCTTTCAACCGACAGCTATGTAGCGGATCATCCGTTCCCGCCGAAAAAAAAGTCCGCCCATAAAGGCACGAACGGCACCCTGCTGACGGTCTGCGGCAGTTACGGTATGGCCGGTGCCGCCATGCTTTCAACGGAAGCGGCACTTCGCTGTGGTGTAGGACTGGTAAAAGCGGCGGTACCCGCTTCTATCTATCCGATGATGACCGGCCGTTTGCCGGAACCGGTGTATATTCCGCTGGCACAGTCCGAGGACGGCATTGTCGATATTGACGAATACGCCCGACTGATGCATTTGATGAACCGTGAATCCGATGCCGCCCTTATTGGTTGTGGATTGGGATTGACCGGCAACACCAAAAGCCTCGTGGCACTGCTGATAGACGGTGCTACAAAACCCTTGGTGCTGGATGCAGACGGCATAAACGCCATCAGCGTGAATATAAATATATTGAAACGATCAGCCGCCCCCAAAATCCTTACCCCGCATCCGGGTGAAATGGCTCGCCTGCTGGGCATAGAGGTGGCCGCCGTACAGGCTGATCGCTGTCATATCGCCCAGCACTTTGCCGCCGAATACGGCGTTACCCTTGTGTTGAAAGGAGCCAACACCATTGTAGCCACGCCGGAAGGACGGGTCTATGTCAATCTGACCGGCAACGAAGGCATGGGCAAAGGCGGCAGCGGTGATATGCTGGCCGGCATGGCCGCTTCTTTCTTAGCCCAAGGCATGAGTCCCGAAGAAGCCGCTGTTCGTGCCGTTTACTATCACGGTTTGGCCGGTGACCGCTGTGCCGAGCAAATCGGCAAGCGAGCCATGCTGCCAAGCGATATGATTGCCCAGCTCAAAACGATTTTCTAACGAAACACGGTGATGCTTTGAGAAAACCACTTTTCCTTTTGCTGTTCGGCACAGTCCTGCTGACATTGGCAGGCTGTTCCGGTACCGCCGCCCCGCCGGCCATTCATGCCGCCACTGATACGGACATGACCCTGCATTACGGCGACACAGATTACCTCTGTCATATTTGTTACGTCAACAAAAACAACGCTTCTCTCACGCTGTCCTCTCCCGACACCCTATCTGGCCTGACCTTCCACCGTACCAACGGCCGCTATTCCCTGTCGCTCGGTTCTCTGCTCTGCAAAGGCGGCAACCTGTTCCCGAACAGCGGTGTTCCCGCCAAAGATGTTTTGTCGGCTTTTGACGACCTATCCGATTCGTCCCTGACCTGTACCGGTCAAACAGAAGACGGCACCTATACCTTTACCCTGCCGTCTTCTGACTCCTTTTCATTAACTACTGACAGCAGCGGCTCTCCTCTTGCAATAACCACAGACACCTTCACCCTCACCTATCATCCGACCACTCCTCCAACATAAGGAATGTTGGAGGGCTTTGCCCTCCAAACCTCCCAGCAGGGACTCTGCCCCTGCACCCCGCCAAGGGCTCTGCCCTTGGAACCCGGCAGGGGTTCTGCCCCTGCACCCCGTTGGGGGAACCCCTTTTCTAGCGAAAAAAGGGGTTCCCCCAAGCCCCCTCCCGAAATTCGCTAACTTTTTCTTGCGGAAAGTATTCAGTCCCCTTCCGAAAATTGCTGACCTTGACCTGACAATCTATTAAATTCAGCTTTCGGGGGTGTCGGTGGACTCTCACTTGAAAGTCCCCCTGACCTGGCGAAAAAGTATTCAGCCCCCTTGCGGCAAGATATTAAACAGACCCTTATCACTCTCCATCGTTGAAAGAAGGTTTCTTTATGCTTTGTGAAAGTCTGCCCGGCATCGAATGGTTTGCCAACGATAACCCCTACACCGAATGTAACCAGCTGTTCCATTATATCATCCTGCCCGATGTCAAGGAAGAAATCATGACGGTAAAAATCTGGCACGGTATTTTCTGTTACGAAAAAAGTCTTGACAGCATCGTTTCCGAACGTGCCTTCCCCCTGACCAAAGGAGGCCGTGATGAAATGATCGCCTATATTCGCAAAGAAAACGCATCGTTCCATCAGTAATATAGCCCAGCTAAAATTGATTTTCAGTCACATATCAAGAAAAGCTTGATTCTTGCGGCGGTTTGCGGTACAATAAATATTTGGAACAAAAACAGTAAAGAATGATGGAGGAAGAACCTTGCCGACAGATAACAGAGAATTGATAGAAAAAAGAAGAACCTTTGCGATTATCTCGCACCCCGATGCCGGTAAAACCACCCTGACCGAAAAACTGTTGCTCTATACCGGAACCATTCAGCTGGCCGGTTCGGTTAAGGGAAAGAAAACCGATAAACACGCCGTTTCCGACTGGATGGACATTGAAAAGCAAAGAGGTATTTCCGTTACCTCTTCCGTCATGCAGTTTAACTATGACGGCTACTGCGTTAATATCATCGACACCCCCGGTCACCAGGATTTTTCCGAAGATACTTACCGTACCCTCATGGCGGCCGATTCCGCCGTCATGGTCATTGATGCCTCCAAAGGAGTTGAAGCCCAGACCCGCAAACTGTTTAAGGTCTGCCTGCTGAGAGATATCCCGATTTTTACATTCATCAACAAGATGGATCGGGAAGCCAAAAGCCCCTATGACCTTCTGGAAGATATCGAAGAAGTCCTCGGTATCCATACCTGCCCGATGAACTGGCCTATCGGCTGTGGCAAGGAATTTAAGGGCGTATATGAATTTGCCACCCAAGAAATATTGGCCTTTACCGCCAATAACGGTCAGCGGGAGGTTGAAACCGACAAGCTGACCATAGATGACCCCGCCTTGGAAGAAAAATTGGGCGATACCTTAGCCCAAACCCTGCGGGACGATATCGAATTATTAGAAGGTGCCGGCGATGAACTGGATTTGGATGCTGTTCGTCACGGCAAACTGACACCGGTATTCTTTGGTTCGGCCCTGACCAATTTCGGCGTGGAACCCTTCTTGGCCGACTTCCTGAAAATGACCACCCCGCCGCTGCCCAGAGCCACCGTTGACGGGGAAGTGGACCCCTTCGAAGATAAGTTTTCCGCTTTTGTGTTCAAAATTCAGGCGAATATGAACAAGGCACACCGTGACCGCATCGCCTTTATGCGTATTTGTTCGGGCCGCTACGAAAAGCAGATGGAAGTCTATCATGTGCAGGGCGACAAAAAAATGCGGCTGTCCCAGCCCCAACAGCTGATGGCACAGGATAGAGAAGTCATTGATGAAGCCTATGCCGGCGATATTATCGGTGTGTTTGATCCCGGTATTTTCTCCATCGGGGATACCGTTTGTTCACCGTCCAAAAAAGTCCGCTTTGAAGGCATTCCCACCTTTGCCCCGGAACATTTCGCACAGGTACGCTTAAAAGATACCATGAAGCGGAAACAGTT
>CADCOZ010000238.1 GCA_902803125.1 uncultured Ruminococcus sp. | reverse complement strand
GGCGAGACCCCCCAAACCCCCTCCCTCAATTCGCTGACTTGACCTAAATCTACATTATTCTCTATTCGTTATTCTCTATTTCTCCCTCTCCCTAAATTTGCTGATTTGACCTAAATCAATGGATGTGTATGTCGGTTCAGCACTTTATTTTAGGAAAAAAACGATTAGCTTCTTCAAGTCAAAAGTTTCGCTCAAGCCTTTTCAAAGGCTTGCGGGGTCCAGGGGCAGAACCCCTGGTGGGAGGTTTGGAGGGCAACGCCCTCCAACACTCATTCAGGGGGTGAGAGAGGAAAGGGCGGTGTCGATGTCGGAGAGGAGGGTGTTGAAGAGTTCGGGTTTGCTGTTGGGGATGTCGTATTTCATTTTGGCAAGACGTTCGAATAGGCCGAGTTCCATGATACGGGAAATCGGAATCGCCAGTGCGATGATTTTTTTGGCTTTGGCATACAGGTGCAGAATCGCTTTCATCATCAGCTTCTGCTTTTCGAGCGGTACAAACGTATCATCAGAGTGAAAAGCGTTCTGCTGAAGGAATCCCACACGCACCGCTTTGGCCGTTTCAATAACCAGCTTCTGGTCATCGGGCAATACATCCGAACCAATCAGCTTGACAATCTCCATGAGGGAACTTTCTTCATGCAAAAGAGAAGTAATGCGGTTCCGATACTTGATAAAATCATCGCCAAGATTTTCACGGAACCACGGGTCAAGGTCGGTGAAGTATTCGCTGTAACTGCTCATCCAGTTGATGGCAGGATAGTGTCGGGCATACGCCAGCGACTTATCCAACGCCCAAAAACAACGGGTAAACCGCTTGGTGTTCTGAGTAACCGGTTCCGAAAAGTCGGAACCCTGCGGCGATACCGCTCCAATAATCGTTACGGAACCTTCTGTGCCGCACAGCGTATTCACACGGCCGGCTCTTTCATAAAACTCCGACAAACGAGAGGGAAGATACGCCGGGAAGCCTTCTTCCGCAGGCATTTCTTCCAAACGGCCGGAAATTTCTCGCAGGGCTTCTGCCCAGCGGGAAGTGGAATCTGCCATGATGGCGACATGATAGCCCATGTCACGGTAATATTCCGCCAAGGTCAGACCGGTATAAATCGAGGCTTCACGAGCCGCTACCGGCATATTGGACGTGTTCGCAATCAGCACCGTTCTATCGGTCATCGGACGGCCGGATTTCGGGTCAATCAGCTCGGAAAACTCATCGAGTACCTGACTCATTTCGTTGCCGCGTTCCCCACAGCCGACATATACAATAATATCCGCATCGCACCATTTCGCTAACTGGTGCTGTGTCATGGTCTTGCCCGTACCGAAACCGCCCGGAATGGCCGCTGTGCCGCCTTTGGCAATCGGGAACAGCGTATCAATCACACGCTGACCGGTAATCAGCGGAATCGTTGCGGGCAAACGCTCCTGACAGGGTCTGGCACTGCGGATCGGCCATTTCTGACAAAGCGTCAGAGAATGCTCCTTTCCGCTCTCGTCACGGAGCGTGACAATGGTATCCATCAGTTTATACTTGCCGTTGGGAGCGATTTTGATAACCGTACCGCTAACATCGGGCGGCACTAAAAAGCGATGTTCAATAATCGCCGTTTCGGGACAAACCGCATAAATCATGCCGCCTGTCAGATTGTCGCCTTCTTTGACCTTGAGGGTCACATCCCATTCTTTTTCGAGGTCAAGGGCGGAAACGGCGGCTCCTCTGGTAATAAAAGAACCGCTGGCGGCTTCGATGGCCTTCAGGGGACGTTCGATGCCGTCAAAAATATTGTCGATAATGCCGGGGCCGAGCAGTACATTCATGGGAGCCCCCGTGCCATAAACCGGATCGCCCGGCTTCAGGCCTGTTGTTTCTTCATATACCTGCACAGTGGTGAATTTCTCGTTGATGCCGATAATTTCACCCACCAGACGGGACTCGCCCACATAGACCATTTCCATCATGGAAAAGGCTCTTGTGTTTCTGACGGTAACAACAGGACCGTTAATTCCGTAAATCACATCATTGGTTGTCATGTTTGCTTTCCATCCCATCTGTTTCATGATTCGGTGACCGTCAGACCGGAATGCTCATAGAACCATTCCCGCTGCTGTTCCAGACGGGTGTCGAGTGTTTCATCGGCCACCAGTCCCCTGCTGCGGCTATAGCCCTTGATACCGCCGATCTGAATGGTCTCGGAAGCAAGGATCTCACAGTTTTGTCCAAAGTAGTCCCTCAGCTTCTTTTTATACTTCAAGTCGCTTTCCCGCACATACAGTACCACGTCATCAGCCGCAAGCACCCGACTGATGGCGGCGGCACTCTTTTTGAGCCAAGAGGCATATTTCTCCGTTTCTGTAAAGGCCATCAGCTTTTGCCGTGCCTTGTCAAACACCTCGGCTTCAATCTGCTGCCGTTTGGTAAAGATACTTTTTCGGCCGGCCGCAATAGCACGGGACGTTTCGGAAGAAATCCGGTTGTTAATATCTGCCATGGTTTTTTGCAGCATCAGATACGCATCCCGCAGTCCTTCTTCTTCGGCCGCATTCAGTTCCCGCTCCCGGAACGCCTCGGCTTCGCTTTTCAGCTTTCCTCTCTGCTCTTCGGCATATCGCTCAATTGCTTTCAGAAAATTGTCTGTTTTGCTGACCGTATCGGGCATATTTTCACCTCCGTGACTGCTCCGTCAGATTTTAACGCCGATGGCTTCCCGCACATACCGTGTAATCGAATCCTTGGCACGGCCGCTGCCGTGTCTGTCGGGAATCTCTACAATGAGGGGCTGCTTTCGGTTGAGTTTAAGGTCATACACCAACTCCGGACAAAGACTGACCAGCCGTTCTGTCATCAGAATAACCGCCACATCTTCCCGATTCATGGTTTCCATGAGTTTTTTGCGAACCTCTTCTTCCTCATGCACCACGACCCCGTCAATGCCCGCTAAGTGCATTCCCATCAGCGTGTCCACGTTGTCGCTGATCAAATAAAACTTCATGAACGGTTCACCCGCCTTTTATCCATCAAACCTTGCTGATAATCAAAATGGAAACCAACAGTCCGTAAAGGGCAACACCTTCACCCAGTGCCACGAAAATCAAAGCCTTACCAAAGGCTTTGGGGTCTTCACTGGTGGCCCCGATGGCCGCCGGTGCCGCATTACCAACCGCAATACCGCCGCCGATACCGGAAATACCGGTAGCCAGTGCCGCACCAATCATAGCCAAACCAAAGGCAGAACCGTCTTTCGCCACGGCTTCCGCCGCTGCACCGGCCGCCGCCGGATCACCTTCTGCCGCAAAAGCGGTGATGGCTGCCGTCATCAGACAGACCACACTGACAGCGGCAAACGCCGCCAATTGTGACAGCACCGCTCTTTTGCGGGTACGCTTTTTGACGGTAACACTCTTATAAGCATACAGTACGGAACCTACTAAAAAGATGACAGGAACAGCCATTAAAATAACTTCCAACATAACAAAATCCTCCGTAATCAAATTTTTCTTTCTCCTTGGTCATGCACTTTTGCCGAATTTCTTGGCAACCACCGGCGTAAAGGGACGGCCTTCTCCAATATAGAAGCGGCTGAAAACCTCGTAGTAGTCAAGTCTTAATACCTGAATAGCCACCAGCAGGGCTTCCAGTGCCATGACAATACCGTTGCCGATGATGATAATCAGCGTATAACCAACCGCACCGCCGACCATTTCGGCCAGTGTAAAGACGACCAGCATCATGCCGGCGTGTACCAGAATATAAGCACCCACACGCAGGAAAGACATCGTATTGGTCACATAACTCAGGCACATTTCAAACAGCTCAAAGAAACTCTGTACGCAGTATTCGCCCCAGCTGTGCGGCTGCCAGTTCTTTTTTCGCCCGCACAAACGGCCGAGCGGCTCCCGCAGGAACATCAGAATCAGCGGCACCACAATCAACAGCAGAATATAGGCAATATTCATGATTTCAATGCCCAGCAGCATCTGACAAATCAGACCGCCGACCAGTGACGCATAGAACACAAAGCCGGCAATACCGTTCGCCCCGAAAAAGGCACTTTCATAGTCCCGCCGCTTGAGGGACGACACAATATT
>CADCOZ010000237.1 GCA_902803125.1 uncultured Ruminococcus sp. | reverse complement strand
GAGGATTATCTTGTCAGGCTGTTTCGTTCCGATAAACCGGTACTTCCATTTTAACAGCTTGATATTTTTTAGAGGTCGGGTTCCGGCTTCTTTTTTTGTCCTCCATCGCTGGTTTATTGGGCGGTTACCAAGTGTCAGCCACTTGGGGGAGCCTTTTCTGGCGAAAAAAGGTATTCAGCCCCTTCCCGAAATTTGCCAATTTGCTCCAGACGAGGACCAAATATTATTCACTATTCATTATTCACTATTCATTATTCTTTATTTCTGCCCCGCGGGTATCATGCTAAATTTCTCTTTTTGTGCAGAGAAGTGCCGACAACAGCCACGACAGCGCCGTTAGCAACGCCGCCACACCCAATTCACACCAACCCATGATCAACATATCATGTGTCATGATGAACTCCCCTAACTGCACCACTACTATTCCTAACCCGCCGGTAAAGATTTCCAAAGCCAGAAGCAACAGGAGAAGACAGCCGAAAAAAATAAAGAATCCCTTTTCACCGAACCGTATCTGCATCGGCATAGTGAGCAGAAACAGCGACAGCGGACAAACGAACACTGACACCGTGCCCAAAAACAGCAGTTTCCCGTCAAAGTCATTGTTTTTCAGCATCATTATCAGCGGAAACACGGACACTATCAGTGCAAAAACAGCCGCACTGCCCAACAGGAAAAGGTACTCCATTGTCACTGTTTGACGGCGGGTCATCGGCATGACGGCACGATACTTGGCCCAGCCGGTTTCCGAACCGTTAGCAAAGCTCAACAGCATGACGCACACTACTAATCCCGTTGTCCAGAAATCGACTGAAGAATGATACTCCTTAGAACAATTCAGTATCAGCAAACCGACCTCCAGCACCAGCATGGCCACCGCTATTGCGTAATAGGCACCCTGCTGAAGGTGGTACAGCTTTTGCAGAAACAAGCTTTTCATGGTTTCCCCTCCTTTCAAAATTCTCTTTTGCGGTAAAGCCGAATGGACAGAAGCCACGATACCGAATAAATGACGGCCAGCACCGCCAAAAGAAGCAACGCCAACAGGAAATGGTCTGACGTTTGTACCCACTGTAAGAAACTCCGACCGTCAGCGTCATAACTCAGATAAGCGAACAAGCAAAACCCGCTCAAAAAGATGAATACAAAGAGAACCACAAACAGAGCCAATCCCTTGCCGGTGCCAAAGCGGAACAGCATGGGCAGGTCGATCGACATCATCAGCAGGCCGCCGCTCGTTGTGGCTAACAGCAAGAAAAGGTATTCCTTGATATCAAAACCGGTGGTCTGCACCATCAGAATAATGATGCCGATGCTGTTCAGCAAGGCAAACAGCAGGATAAATCCCAGTGTCAGAAGATACTTTTCCGACACATAATCACTGCGTTTAACGGGCATGGTCACACTGAACCGCAGCCAGCCGTTTCTTTCATCTTCCAGAAGAATCGCCTGCGGAAAAACAGAACTCATCAGGCACAGCATCAATCCCATCAGCACCAAGTCCTGCGGTACGTTTTCTTCTGCATTGGCCTGAAAAGCCGTCACCAAGCATATCATGGTAACTGCCACTAAAGCCAGCAGGTAAAACGGATGGGTAAACATCAGCCAATCTCTGCGGAATATAGCCTTCATCTCAGCCACTCTCCTTTACCATGAAGATAAACAGCTTTTCAATGTCAATCGGATAGCCCTGAACGCCTTCAGGAACAGCATCTTGCCGCACAATGGCTTCGGCCCCGAACGAACCGATTTTTCTGCCGATAACCGCTTCCTTCGGTATCGCTGACAAGGTCTGTTCATCACAGTGAATGACCCTGTACTGTTCATACAGCCGGTCTTTTTCTTCACACAGCACTAATTTTCCTTTGTGCAGAAAGGCGATATAGTCACAAGCCTTTTCCAAATCGCTGACGATATGGGACGAAATGAGAATCGAGTGATCTTCTTCTTTTGTGAAGTCCATCAATATATCAATGATGTCATCTCTCACGACCGGATCCAGTCCGCTGGTCGCTTCATCCAAAATTAGCAGTTTAGCATGGTGCGACAGAGCCACGGCTATGGACAGCTTCATCTTCATACCGCGGGAGAACTTACCAATGGTTTTTTTCAGCGGCAGGTCAAACCGCTTCATATATTCTTCAAAGAGGGCATCGTCCCACTGCCGATACGCCGCCCGCATGATTTTCCGCACCTTGTCGGCGGTCAATTCCTTTGGAAAACAGCATTCATCGAACACCACGCCGATATCCTCTTTGACATCATCTAATTCCTTGACGTTATCCTTGCCCAGTATGGTTACTGTGCCGCTGTCCTGAAACAGCATATGCAGTATCAGCTTGATGGTGGTACTCTTACCGGCTCCGTTTTCTCCCACCAGACCCACCACACAGCCGCTCGGAACCGTCAGGTTCAAATCCTCAATGGCAAAGTCCTTAAAATGTTTGTTCAGTCCCTTAATTTCAATCGCATTCATTACGCATCCTCCATTTCTGTCTGCAACATTTCCCATACTTCCTTGGCCGTCAGTCCACAGCTTTTAGCCAATACCGCCGCTTCTGACAGCTTTTGTTCCAATTGTTTGAGGTTTTCCTCCCGTATCCTGTCAAGGTTCTGCCGAGCCACAAAACAGCCCTTGGACGGCACGGTATAAACAAATCCTTCTTTTTCCAACTCCTCATACGCCCGCTTGGTCGTAATAACGCTGATGCGCAGTTCCTTGGCCAGACTGCGGATAGACGGCAGTGGCTCCTCTGCCTTCAGTTCACCGTTCATAATCAGCTGTTTCATCTGCGTACATATCTGGTCATAAATCGGCACACCGCTTTGGTTATCAATAAATAACAGCAATCTGTCACACTCCTTTCCTACGAAAACTCAGGGAAACTTCTTACCAACCGTCAGCTACCGGGGGAAAACCCTTTTCTGGCGGAAAAAGGGTTTTCCCCCGCACCCCCTTTCCTAAAACCGCTGACTTTGATCTGCCGAAATGCTACCTTACAAAGTCGTTTGCACACAACAAGCAACAAAATTCGGGAAATTGATTTCCGTATTCCTTTCCTGCGGCTTTATGTTATACTGTATATATACACTATATACGGTATGCACGGATTTGTCAAGCCTTTTTTCAAAAAAAATTGACCATCAGGTTTTCCCTGACGGTCAAACAGTAGGTTATCACATTCAACAGCAGATGATTACAAAATCCCTATAACAGCCGTCAACGGCGGACATTCCTGACACACGGGTTCAGCGTCACGCTGGCGGCAGTTTGCCGGCGACAGCATACCGCAAACACCAGTGCAGACAAGCCCAGTACTACCCCGCCGCCGGTTGCCGATGCCAAAAAACTTTCTGTGGCGTACAATATCTGATACACCGTTTCATTATCCCTGACCAATATATCAACAAGCCCCATCAACAGGTGCGGCACTGTTATACAAACTCCTATGAGAATCAGCACCGCCGCCGACAGACTCCACCGAGCGGTCAACAGCAGGCTCAGCCCTGCCACCATCAGCGGCTTGGCCAGTTCATAGCTAATCACCAGAAGGATAATATCCCACCCGTCACGACTCCCCGCTAAGGCGATGACCTGACACACCGCTACACACACGCCATGTGCCGCTATCACCAACAGCCCGAACAGATATTTTTCCCCGCACAATTGCTGTTTGGTGTACGGCATAGCCGCCGACAGCTTCAGCCAGCCGGATTTCATGCTGTCCGACAGGGCTTTAGCGGGCAATAACCCGATAAACAAATCTATCGGCAGAAACAACACAAGCAAGATAGCCTTATACAGCCAATGCCATTCCCCTGCAAGGTCAATCGGATAGTGAAACCCTGCAAAAATCAGTCCCATCACACCGCCATAGATACCAAAGAACAACAGCAGTCTTTTGCGGTACACATACCAATCATAACGCAGTAAGGCTTTCATGCACCGGCACCTCCTTTTTCATGTGGAATGTGGAAAGTGGAATTGTTTATAGTTCAAAACTCAAAGTTAATGACCTCTCCGGCGGAAAAGGGTTCCTCAATCACCGGAACGGGCGGCTATTTGTAAACTCAGCATATACGACAGACCATGCAGAGCCACAGCCGCCGCACTGCCCAACACAATACCCTTCGGCTGACGGAACAGCCAGTTTATGATATCCGTGACAGCGTGCTCAAAGCCTCTGTTCATGCCGAACCAATCAGTAACCAACAGCCCCGGCAAAAGCCAGAACACCAGCACCCCGCACAGCACCGCAAAGAGAAAACTTTTGCGGAACGTCAGCACATTCAGCAGAGCCGACACCGACAGCAGTACCATGATATATTTCAGGGCAAACAGTGTCAGGAACCACAGGTCAAACACCCCCGCCAACACCACATACACGGTATGGCACAACAGCACCGCCGCCAGTCCGACCCCCATAAACGCCAGCCCGAACAGGTATTTTTCCGTCACATACTGACGAGCCGTCAGCGGCATGGCACGGCACAGGTTTCCCCAGCCGGAACGCCTGTCATCGCTGACGAGCTTGCCCGAAAGCCATACGGATACCAACGGAAACGACCAGATGATCGGCAGGGTATCGTTATAGAAGTACCACAGTATCCGGTTCTTGTGAATAAATTCAACGGTATAGTGCGGGGCGGCCTGCACCCACCCCATCTGTGACAGCCGATACGACCCATAGAAGCATACCATCAGAACAAACAAAACCGCCATCAGAACCGTTATCTTTTTGCCGATGCGGTACCAATCCTGTATCCATAATGCCTTCATATGCTTACACCTCTTTTTTCACCAACATACAGTAAATTTAGGGAAGGAAATTGGGGGAACCCATTAAGTCCTGCGGGGTCACCCGCTCGCCGGAAAAGGGGTTCCCTCAAGTACCTGACCGGCGGGCTATTGACAGGCATAAGATGTAGGACAGCACATAGACAGCCACCGACCCGATACTACAGCACACAATGCCGGTTGGCTGATAATACAGCCACTCAATGATATCTCTGATACGGAAAAAGATATAGACCACCCGTGAACCGGTCACCCATGTAATCAGTATGGCCAGTATCGGCATACCCACTAACAGCAGTACCTCGCACAGCACGGCAACCCCGAAGTTTTTCCGGTAGGCCAGTACCGTGAAGATGCCCGACACCATCAGGAACACCATCATGTACCGCAGAAAAAACAGTG
>CADCOZ010000236.1 GCA_902803125.1 uncultured Ruminococcus sp. | reverse complement strand
GACACATCAGCGGCCATTGGGGCTATGTCCGTATCGGGTGCGGCTGACACATGGGACTGTTCCTGTGGTCAGAAGGGCATCAAGGGCAAGTTCTGCGGTGAATGCGGCCAAATGCGTCCTGCACCGAAAGCCGCTGACACATGGGACTGTTCCTGTGGAAATAAGGGTATCACCGGCAAATTCTGTAGTATGTGCGGAGCGAAGCGTCCGGCATCGGATACATGGGACTGTTCCTGCGGCAACAAGGGTATCACCGGCAAGTTCTGTAGTATGTGCGGAGCGAAGCGTCCGGAACCGGATACCTGGGACTGCACCTGTGGTAACAAGGGTATCACCGGCCAGTTCTGTAATATGTGCGGAGCGAAGCGACCGGCATCGGATACATGGGACTGCACCTGCGGCAATAAAGGTATTACCGGAATGTTCTGTAACAATTGCGGCAAGAAAAGGAGCGAATAAAAATGAAACTGAGTAAAAATGCTGTTAGAATCCTGCTGTTGGCCGGTATCGCACTGGTTTGTTTTAATGTCATCGCTTTTGTACTGCCCGTACCGAAAAACGGTACTTTCTGGGTCAGCTATGTGTTCGGAATGTTGGCGATTCTTTTGCAGTTGGCGGTTATCAAGGTGGCGTTTAAGGGTACGGAGAGTATCAAAAGCAGGTTCTACGGTTTTCCGATTGCCCGTGTCGGGGTGGTATACCTCATTTGTCAGATATTGCTTTCCTTTACGGCGATGGCTTTGGCGGCTTTTGTGCCGTTCTGGATTCCGATGGTCATTTTCATCCTGATGTTAGGAGCCGCCGCCGCCGGCTGTATTGCGGCCGAGGCTGTGCGGGAAAAGATTGAACGCAGTGATCAAAAACTGGCTGAGGATGTCCGTATGATGAGAAGCCTTCAGTCAAAAATGAGTACGCTGGTTTCACAGTCGGAATGCGGCGACGATCTGCAAACAGAACTGGAAGCCTTTGCGGAAGACCTAAAGTATAGTGACCCCGTTTCCAGTCCGGCCACCGAACAGCTGGAGGACGAACTGTATTTCTTGATAGAGGATTTACAGAAGGCGGTTGCCAATAACGAAACCGCATCCGCCCGAACCATCTGTAAAAAGGCCAAAGGCGTACTGGCAGAACGCAACAGAGTGTGTAAGCTCAATAAAAATCATTCATAAATGGAGGTAAAAAAACATGGCTGTTTATCAGTGTAAAATGTGTGGAGCAAAGCTGAATTTAGAGGAAGGGGCAACGGTTGTGGTGTGCGAATACTGCGACACACAGCAGACCGTTCCCACGGCCAATGACGAAAAGAAAATGACGCTGTTTTCACGGGCAAACCGGCTTCGTGCCGCCTGTGAGTTTGACAAAGCCGCCGGACTCTATGAAAACATTGTCAGCGAATTTCCCGAAGAAGCCGAAGCCTATTGGGGGCTGTTACTGTGCAAGTACGGTATTGAATATGTGGACGACCCCGCTACCGGAAAGAAAATCCCGACCTGTCACCGCTCGTCTTTTGAAAGCATCATGGACGATCCGGACTTTGAACAGACCTTGGAAAATGCCGATGTGATTGCCCGAAAGGTTTATCGGGCAGAAGCCAAGACCATTGACGGTATTCAGAAGGGTATTCTTGAGATTTCCGGCAAGGAAGAGCCTTACGACATATTTATCTGCTACAAAGAAACAGACGAAAGCGGCACCCGCACGATTGACAGCGTGTTGGCACAGGACATTTATGATATGCTCACGGACAGCGGCTATCGTGTGTTTTTTGCCCGTGTCACGCTGGAGGACAAGCTCGGCACAGCGTATGAACCGTATATTTTTGCGGCTCTCAACAGTGCCAAAATCATGCTGGCTATCGGCACGGATTACGAATATTATAACGCTGTTTGGGTCAAAAACGAGTGGAGCCGTTTTCTGGCCATGATGAGCAGGGATAAGAAAAAGGTACTCATTCCCTGCTACAAGGATATTGATGCCTACGATATTCCGAAGGAGTTCAAGCACTTGCAGGCACAGGATTTAGGAAAGGTTGGTGCCATGCAGGATTTGCTTCGGGGCATTAAAAAGATTCTGCCCAAGACAGCGGCGGTACCGGAGCAAGCGGCCGGTTCTCAGGCTGTACCGGTACAGACCGTGGTGTCACCGATGGGAGCCAATGTATCTTCGCTTTTACAGCGTGTGTTTATTTTCCTTGAGGACGGCAACTGGAAGAGTGCAGACGAATACTGCGAAAAAGTTCTTGACCTTGACCCCAAAAATGGACAGGCCTATCTCGGCAAGCTCATGGCAGAGCTGAAGGTACATAAGCGTGAAGCACTGAACGATCAG
>CADCOZ010000235.1 GCA_902803125.1 uncultured Ruminococcus sp. | reverse complement strand
GTTGTGATGATAAAGGTAGAGTGCTATCCGTTGGGAGAGCTGGGAGCAAATTGTTACTTTGTGTTTGATGAGGAAGAAAGGGTAGCCCTGTTGGTGGATCCCGGCGATAGGTCGATGGGATTGGTTCGCCGCATAGAGGAGTTCGGAAGGGATACTTTACAGTATATTTTGCTGACACATGGACATTTTGACCATATCGGCGGCGTGGCTTCTATGAAAAAACAGTTTCCGCAGGCGAAAATTGTGATTGGTGAGGCGGATGCGGATTTTCCGAAATTACAGGACAAGAATCTGGCGTTTCATTTCGGGGATACGGTGGAACCGTTTACGGCGGATATTTGTGTGAAGGACAACGACAGCCTGCCGTTCGGGTCCCATACGATACAGGTGCTGTCAACGCCCGGTCATACCAAGGGCGGGGTTTGCTACCTCTTGAGCGATCACCTCTTTACAGGGGATACCCTCATCAGCGGCACGACAGGACGCACCGATTTCCCCACAGGAAATGTTGTGGAAATGTACCACTCTATGAAACGGCTGGCTCAGCTGAAGGGCAACCCGATGGTATACAGCGGTCACGGTGAGATTTCTACCCTGTCCTATGAACGGCAGTTCAATACTTTTTTGAGGATGTATGTTTATGACGATTTATCTTAATCATACCTTTCACTATGAAACAGAAAGTCTGGTGCGGCTGTTCTTTCCGAATGATAAGATAACGGTAAGCCGTGAACAGCCGGATGCGTCTGTCCGTCCGCTGGTCACGGCGCTTCTTTTTCCGGAAGGGGACGGTCACCGTATCTTTGTGTCTGCGGCTATCGGGGACAGCTATGAAGAAGATACGGCGGTGGTGCAGGATAATGAACAGCCGCCCGAAGAACGTGAAAAGTTTCTGGAAAAAGCCTTGGCGGTGGCGTTATATGGGGTCTTGGTCAGGCTGACGGGACATTCACAGCCGTGGGGGATTCTAACAGGTGTGCGTCCTATCAAGCTGTTTCGGCGGCTGTCCGAACAGTATGGGGTCGACTATGCCAAGACGTATTTTCAGCAGGAATTGTTAGTGTCGGAGGAAAAAACCGCCCTCAGTGCGGTGACAGAACGCTACGAAAAGAAGATATTGGCGTTGAGTCAGCCCCGTTCCTTTAGCTTATATGTGTCGATTCCGTTTTGTCCGAGCCGGTGTTCGTATTGTTCGTTCGTGTCACAAACGATTGAGAACGCCAAAAAGCTGATGGAACCGTATTTTTCCCTGCTGTGTCAGGAACTGGCAGTGACGGCTCAAATAGCGGCGGCGTGTCAGCTGCGGCTGGAAAGTGTTTATATCGGCGGCGGCACGCCGACCACGCTCAGTGCGGAACAGCTGAAAGTGCTGTTGGAAACGATCTGCCGCTGTTTTGATATGCGGACGTGTCGGGAGTTTACCGTGGAAGCCGGCCGTCCCGATACGATTGACCGTGAAAAACTGGAGGCAATTCTTCAGGGTGGGGCAGACCGTATCAGCATCAATCCGCAGACCCTGAACGATGACGTTCTGCGGGTCATCGGCAGAAGGCACACCGCACAGGAAACCCTCGATGCCTTTGCTTTGGCACGAGAGGTCGGTTTTCGCCACATCAATATGGATTTGATTGCAGGACTGCCCACCGATACGCCGGACAGCTTTCGGCAAACCCTTGACCGTTTGTGTGAGCTGTCGCCCGAAAGCATCACGGTGCATACCCTTGCGATGAAGCGGTCGTCCCGTCTGACCCTGCAAGGAGAAGCACCGGATACCTATGCGGTATCATCGGCGGGTGCGATGCTTCAATACGGTGAACAAAAACTGACAGCAGAAGGCTATCATCCCTATTATCTCTATCGGCAGACCCGCATGGCAGGCAATTTAGAGAATGTCGGGTGGGCGAAAGAGGGGTTTGACAGCTTTTACAATATTTATGTCATGGACGAAACCCATACCATATTAGGGTGTGGAGCCGGTGCCGTGACCAAGCTGAAAAAGCCGCTGTCCGAATCGCTCGAACGCATATTTAACTATAAATACCCGTATGAATATATCAATGGCTTTGACGAAATGCTGAGCCGAAAAGAAAGGGTGAAGTCCTTCTATGACGAACTGGCTGAATACCTATCGCAGATATGCCTGTGATATTCACCGCATTAACCAAGAGGTCAAAGCACATCCGCAGGAGTTGATTCTGACCGTTGAACATATTTTCCACAGCGATATCCGGCAGATTGTTGACCGCATTCTGGAGATTCCGGTCAAGCGGCACATCATTTATTTGTCGGGTCCTTCCAGCAGCGGCAAGACCACCACGGCGATGAAGCTATCCGAAGCCTTTGAAGCAAAGGGCTGTCATGTCATTTTAATCAGCATGGACGATTTTTATCTGGGCAAGGATTATGTCCGCAAGCTGCCCAACGGCAAGTATGATTTTGAATCCATTGAGGCGTTGGATATTTCGCTGATGCGTCAATGTGCCAAGCAGGCCATGCAGAGCGGAGAATGTGATATTCCGGTCTATGATTTCCCGAACAGCCGCCGCAGCGGGGTGACCCGTCATATTCAGCTGGAAAAGGATTCCGTGGTCATTGTGGAAGGCATTCATGCCCTGAACCCGATTTTCAGCGATCCCCTGATCAGTGAGTACGTCAGCAAGCTGTATATCGGGGTCAAGCAGGGTGTGAAGGATAACGAGGACTATGTGCTGAGCAATCGGGATATCCGTTTACTGCGGCGTATCGTGCGGGATGACCAATTCCGCGGCACAGCCCCCGACATTGTGATGGAACGCTGGGAAGATGTGATAGAAGGCGAACAAAAGAATATCCGTCCCTATCGCTATACCAGTGACTTCACGCTGAACACAATTCACATCTACGAGCCGTGCCTGATAAAAGACAGAGCCATTCGCCTGCTGTCGCAGATTGATTCGTCCTCGCCTGTGGCAGAAACGGCACAGCGTTTATCATTGGCGTTGAGCTGCTTTGAAAGCGTGGAGGAATCCCTTGTGCCGGACAATTCCCTGATGCGGGAATTTATTGGCGGGAGCAGATATGAATATTAGTTCAAGTTTTTTGTGTGCGGATAGGTTTCTTTATGAAAAATATCCTGCAAAAGGGGCTTGAACAACGGTTTGAATGATGTTATAATGGTACGGTATGAGTGAAGAGGACAGGAGGAACGGTACTATGAGTTGGATGGATGATATGTGGATCAATACGAAATCGGCCGCCAATGCCGTTGGTCAAAAAACCGGTGAGGTCATCGACCGGTCAAAACTGCGGCTGGCTATCATTGATTTGAAATCGGATCTTTCCCACAAGTATGCTGTGCTGGGAAAGCTTTGTTATGAATCTTATCGCACCGGTAAGGATTATGCCAAAGAAATGCTGGCCCTTGAGAAAGAAATTGCTGACATGAATGTACAGCTGTCAGCCCTGAAGGATAAGCTGGCCCACCTGCAAAAGAAGGTGAAGTGTCCTTCCTGCGGTACCTATAATCCCCAAGGGGCGTTGTTCTGCCGTCAGTGCGGTTCCCGCTTGGCGGGGGCTGCCGCAAAAGAGGAGGATTCGCAGGAGGAACTGCTGGATTTTGCCGAAAAAATGGCAGAGGAAGAGGATATCTGAAACTGCACCGCACAAAAAGAGTGCCATGAAATAAGGGTGCTTTATTTTTTGAGAGAAAGGAAGTGCTTGTGTGCCGCGAAAGAAAACAGGAAGAAAGTCACAATCCTTTCTGCAGGGTGCCATGGTGCTGGGGGCCAGCATGATTATTGTCAAAATCATGGGCATGATCTATAAAATTCTGCTGTCCAATGAATACGGCGGTGTCGGCACCGGTTTGTTCAATTCGGCTTATGCATTATATAATCCCTTGTTCATGCTGTCAACGGCAGGGTTCCCCATCGCTATCTCCCGCATGGTGTCGGAAAGCGTCACCAAGAGACGCTATAAAGATGTTAAGCAAATTCACCGCATTTCTGTACCGATATTCGTGATAGCGGGGTGTTTGTGCTTTTTGGCAATGGTGTTGGGCGGCTTTATCTATGTCAAGATTATCTATGCCGATGAAGCTATTTTTGCTCTGCTGTGTTTATCGCCCACGATATTTTTCGGCTGTCTGATGTCGATTTACCGAGGGTATTTTGAAGGAATGCGGAACATGGTGCCAACGGCGATTTCGGAAATCATCGAAGCGTTCTGCAAGCTGTTTTTGGGCTTTACGGCCTCTTTTCTGGTCACCAAATACGGCATGAGCTGTTATGAAGCGACCGGCTATGTGTTCGGCACGAAATGCTCCAGTGCCACAGAAGCGGAATCGGTTATTATTCCGATAGCCATCGGGGCCGCCATTGTCGGTATTTCGCTGGGTTCGATGTTCGGCTTTTTGTTTTTGTTCATTCGCTATAAACGGGGTGGAGATGGCATTACCAAAGAAGAAATCATGCAGTCGCCGCCGCCAAGGGAATCTTCTCAGACCCTGCGGATTATGGTACGCACGGCCATTCCCATCGGTTTGGGTTCGATTATCATGAGTTTGGCAGATATGGTGGACTCCACCTTGGTCAATATCCGCATTAACCATATTATGGAAACGCAGCCGGATGCGTTGCTGAACGTCTACGGTTCGCTGATTCCGGATTACGTCTATATGAACGGTACCACCCATACCTTCTTATACGGCTGTTACGGGATTGCCCTCACACTGATGATGCTGATTACCGCAGTTACGCAGGTGTTCGGCACATCGGCTCTGCCGTCTGTCACGGCGGCTTGGACCAGCGGCAACAAAGACCAGCTGAAAAAAAGCATGGAAACAGTTATGCGTGTGACAACACTGGTCACGATTCCTTCCGGTATCGGTATGTCGGTGCTGGCCGAGCCGCTGTTGTCGCTGATTTATCACGGCAGTTCGGTGTCTGATGAAGTGGAAATCGGCTCCAAAGTGCTGACGGTCATGGGTATCTCCGTTATTTTTATCGCCACCAGTACCCCCCTATGCAGTATGCTGCAAGCCATTGGCCGCATGGATGTGCCGCTGAAACTCTTCACAGTCGGTATGCTGATCAAAATTGTGGTCAACTTTATTCTGGTGGGTATTCCGGCGGTCAATATTCAGGGGGCTAATATCGGTTCCATTGTCTGCTACGGTTTTGTTACCGTGGTGGCGTTGTTTGTGCTGTGTCGGGAAACGAAGATTATTCCGGATTTTGTGTCAATCTTTATCAAACCGCTGATAGCCGGCATTATCTGCGGTTTCGCCGCCTATTTTGCCGAGATATTCTTTGACTTGTTCTTCAAACAGACGATTGCCACCATTTTGGCGGTCATCACGGCGATTATTGTGTATATCATCGCTCTGTTTGTCCTGAAGGCGATTAAAAGGGAAGATGTTTTACAGATGCCGAAGGGAAATAAAATTGTAAAAATACTTGAAAAAAGAAAGCTGATAAGGTAAAATAATATATTGTATGATGTTTTCAGACAAAGGAGATTAGGATTGTGGCGTTTGCATTCAAAGAACATTATAACGTAGAAGATCTGGTTGCCATTGTTCAGAAACTGCGGGCACCGGACGGCTGTCCGTGGGATAAGGTACAGACGCACCAAAGCATTCGGAATGATTTTCTGGAAGAAGCCTATGAAGCCGTAGAGGCCATTGACGAACAGGATGCGGAACATCTGCGGGAAGAATTAGGCGATGTGCTGTTACAGGTGGTTTTTCATACGGTGCTGGAGATGGAGCAGTCCCGCTTTACGCTGAATGACGTGGCCGATGATGTCAGCAAGAAAATGATTCTGCGGCATCCGCACGTTTTCGGTCAGGTGGTGGCAGAAACACCCGAAGAAGTCATTAAGAATTGGGATGCTATTAAAATGCAGTCCAAATCTCAGACAACGGCTTCCGAAGCGATGGAAACTGTTTCCAAGGCTCTGCCGTCTTTGGTGCGGAGCAAAAAACTTTGGAAAAAGGCCGAGAGCGGGGGAGCCGCCCTGCCCGATACAGAAGCCGCTCTGCACCTGACAGAACAAAAATGGGAAGTCCTGAAAAGCTGTGTGCAGGAGCAGAGAACCGAAGAGGTCAGCCAATGCATGGGTGAACTGCTGATGGCGGTGGCGGGATTATCCAGATTTCTGAAAACAGACTGCGAAGAATCGCTGTATCATGCCTGCGATGCGTTTATTGCACGTTTCAAGTGTTTGGAGAAAGACGCAGAAGCAAAGGGCGTTGCTATACAGAATATGCGTTCCGAAGAAATTGCAAGGCTTTGGAATGACGCAACATCAACAGATTAACGGAGGAAAGTAAAATGAACAAAACAGAGTTGATTGCAATGGTATCCGAAAAGGCAGAGATTTCCAAGAAGGATGCAGAAAGTGCCGTTAACGCTATGATTGATACCATCATTCAGAGCGTGGCCGATGGCGAAGAAATCCGTATTGTGGGCTTTGGTACCTTTGAATGTCACGAGAGAGGCGAGAGAACCGGCTGTAACCCCCAGACCAAAGAGAAGATTATCATTCCCGCCACAAAGGTTCCCGCTTTCAAGCCCGGCAAGGCCTTTAAGGATGCTGTTAATAAATAATCACATTGTGGAGAAGCCGATCGCAAGGTCGGCTTCTTTTAACAATAGGCAAGCATTTAAGGAGGAAAAAAGATGCGTTTAGATAAATATTTGAAGGTATCCCGACTGATTAAACGGCGCACGGTGGCCAATGAAGCGTGTGATGCGGGACGTGTTACCGTTAACGGAAAACCGGCCAGAGCCTCTTATGAAGTCAAGGTAGGAGACGTAATTACCATTTCGATGGGTGTTCATCCGATTGAAGTAGAGGTTATCAGCGTGAATGAATACGCCAAAAAAGAAGAAGCCGTGCTGATGTACCGAAGCAAACAATAATGCATCATTCATAATCCAACACCCGACTTAAGCCAAAACACAGCGAATTTCGGGAGGAGAAAGAATGAATAATGAATAGTGAATAATGAATAATGAATAATGTGTGACAAAAGCGAGTTTGTCAGGAATCGGCAGAAACGAAAGAATAACGAATAAATAATAATGCTGATATAGGTCAACTCAGCGAATTTAGGAAAGGGGGAGAAATAGTGAATAATGAATAATGAATAGTGAATAATGAATAATGTTTAGAATATCCAACCGGGCAGGTAAAATTCAGCGAATTTCGGGAGGGGGTTTGGGGGAAGTCTCGCCTGTCGGCTCGGTCCGGTCGCTTTGGCCTTACGGCCAAGGTCTCCACCGGAGACCCGCTCTCCCTTTTTTCGCCAGAAAAGGGTTTTCCCCCAAGTGGCTGCCCTTAGCATAAAAGGCGGATGGGGCGAATATGTATGGTGGTAGGAAAGCTGTTCGTAAAGGAGAGGGGTTTATGGCGATGGAGGACAAAATGACGGCGGTGCGGAAACGGCACGGCTTTATTTTGGAGGACAGAAAAACGCTGACCCTTACGGGTGTAAAAGATGTGCTGGGATTTGATGAACAGAAAATTGTGCTGATGACCGAATTGGGAGAACTGACCGTGAAGGGCGGCGGCCTGCATATCAATGACTTTAGTCACGAAAGCGGAGAACTGAGTTTAGACGGCCATGTGGATTCTTTGACGTATACGGAGGATAAACGCAGTGAAGGCGGCTTTTTTGCCCGCCTGCTGAAATAGGGTGATGGTGTGCAGCAGACACTGAATGAACAGACAGGAATATTTTTATGGTCGCTGGTCATGGGGGCCGTTTTAGCGGCAGGCTATACGGTGCTGGCGGCGGCCAGAATTTTATCACCGCCCGGCCGCCGACAGCTGTTTTGGAGTGATTTCCTGTTTATGGCGGCGGCGGCTCTGCTGAACCTTCTGTTTGCACTGGCACAAACCTACGGAAGAATTCGAGGGTATGTGTTAGCGGCAGAGTTAACCTCTTTCTTTTTGCTGTATGGCACGGTGGGGCGGCTGGTGTGCCGGAGTATTTTCGTCCTGAAAAAACTGGTGATGCACATTGGGGAAAGACTGACGGCCCCTCTGCGGCGGGTTTGCGGCGGCCTTGGGGAAAACCTGGTAAAAAAATGCAGAAAAATGCTCCCTTTTAGTAAAAAAACTTGAATTTCCCCTTGCCAAATCCGGTTGATGTGGTGTATAATAATGATAAATCCATAGACAAGTATTGGCGGAAGGAGGAACATAATGGCAGGGAAGAACGATAAGTCCAAAAAAGACGGTGATGAGATTAAAACACCGAAGGCCAAACGGAAAACCCATTGGATACTGTATATTGCAGTCGTTGCTCTGGTCATTTATGTTGCCATCACGATTGTGGAACAGAATGTAAAAATTCAAAACGCAAAGGAAACACTCTCTCATCTGGATAATAAAATCTCGATTCAAAAGATTGAACTTTCCGAATTGAAGAGTGTGGCGGATTCTGCCGAAAAAGAGGACTATGATTCTGTTGCAGATTACATTGAACGTGTTGCAAGAGAAGAAATGGATTATGTAAAAAGCGGTGAGGTTGTTTATATTAACATTGCCGGTAATTGAGAGGAGAAAACTGTTGAGTATGGAGCTTGAGGTTGGAATGGTGGTAGAAGGTAAGGTAACCGGTATCACTAATTTTGGTGCATTTGTTGACCTTGAAAACGGTAAAACGGGTATGGTGCATATTTCAGAAGTGGCACAGACCTATGTAAGTGATATTCGAGAGCATCTGAAGGAAGGACAAACAGTCAAAGTGAAGGTGCTGAGTATCGGTGACGACGGCAAAATCAGCCTTTCCATCAAGAAGGCTCTGCCGCCTCCGCCTCGTTCCGGCGGTTCCAAACCCTATCGTGGTGGTTCATCACCCAGACAGCGCAGCAGCTACAGCAGCGGCCCCAGCAGCAATCCCAATAGTCCCAACGGCTATGAGTGGCAGCCGCACAGACAGCCTGAATCGACCAGCTTTGAAGATATGCTCAGCAGATTTAAGCAGTCCAGTGATGAGAAAATCTCCGGACTGAAGCGAGCCAACGAATCCAGAAGAAGCTCGTCCAGACGCAACAATAATAATACACCGAAATAATCCCATCTGTAAAAAGAGTCGCTTGGCGGCTCTTTTTCTGTGTTAGCCATCAGGCAGAGCCGTCCTCATGCTTGACGGCTGTGCGGCAGGCTCATATTTTTGCGAAAAGAGGAACATAAAATGGTCATCATCAACGCAGTTATTCATACACTTGAAAAAGAGTGTCCGCTGATTGAAAACGGCTTTGTGCGGTTCGAGCAGACAACCATCACCGCTCTTGGCCGTATGCAGGACTATCAGCCGCAGGACGAAACGGTTTATGACGCAAAAGGTCACGCCGTGTATCCGGGCTTTGTAGATGCCCATACACATTTGGGAATGTTTGGCGATTCCCTGACCTTTGAAGGCGATGACGGCAACGAAGATACGGATCCCATCACGCCTCAGCTCCGTGCGATTGATGCCATCAATCCGTTGGACGGTTACTTTGCCGAAGCCGCCGCCGCAGGTGTCACCACGGTCATTACCGGCCCCGGCAGTGCCAACCCGATAGCCGGTCAAATGGCGGCCATCAAGACCAGCGGCAAACGGTTGGATAAAATGATTGTCAAAGCACCTGTCGGCATGAAATTTGCCTTGGGCGAGAACCCGAAATCAACGTATAATCATAAAGAAGAAACGCCCGTCACCCGCATGGCTACAGCGGCTTTGATACGGGAAGCCCTTCTCAAGGCACAAAAATACTATCGGGACTGGTGCCGCTACGAACAAGACCCCGAAAACGAGGACGAACCCGAACAGGATATGAAATCCGAGGCCTTATTGCCGCTGTTCCGTCATGAAATGCCCGCCCATTTCCATGCACACCGAGCCGATGATATTTTCACGGCCATTCGAATAGCCAAGGAATTTGGTTTGGATTATGTTCTGGTACACGCCACAGATGCCCATCTGGTTTACGAGGAACTGCTGGAAGAATCGTTTGGCGGTATTTTGTGCGGTCCTCTTCTCACCGACCGCAGTAAGCCGGAACTGCGGCACCAAACGCCCAAAGCGGCCGGTATTCTGGCCAAAGCCGGCCTGCCTGTCGGCATCATTACCGACCATCCCGAAACGCCGATCAACTATTTACTGTTGTGTGCGGCGGTTGCGGTGCGGGAAGGCATGAGCCGAGAAGAGGCACTTCGTTCCGTTACCATTGTACCCGCCCAAATCTGCGGTATCGCCGACCGTGTCGGTTCGCTTTCCATCGGCAAAGATGCCGACCTTGTCCTCTATGACGGCGACCCCCTCGACATCATGCAACGCCCCTTGGCCGTCTTTATCAACGGCCGGAGTGTTGTTGGAGGGCTTTGACCTCCCAACTTCCCCCAAGTGGCTGACGGTTGGCAAGGAATTCCTGTTACGACACACATCATGTAATAATGTATAAAAATGGTGTGCGAATATTTTTATAAAATTTCGGAAAAGTATTTGATTTTTTTGTTAAATGTGTTATAATATAGATAATCTTAAGGATATTATCTCTGAAAAGAGCAGATATCCAAGGTATTATTAAACCCTAAGGAGGTCCTATTATGAAGTATCATTTTATTGGCAGAAAGGTTACCCTGAGAGATAATTTCAAAGAGCGTGTGTACAAGAAATTGGGTAAATTTGAAAAAATCTATTCCGAAGATGCAGAAGCAACCGTAACCGTAACACTGGAAAAAAACAGACAAACCGTTGAAGTTACGATTCGTGACGGTGCGATGGTCTATCGGGCCGAGAGTACAGCGTTGGAAATGAATGACGCACTGGATGCGGTGGTAGATATTCTGGGCGGCCAGATTCGTAAGAATAAGACCAAGCTGAGCAAGAAGATGAAAGCGGAATCGCTGGAACAGTATTTTATGGAAGCGGAAGACTCCGATGAGGAAACCATGAAGGAAGAGGACTATGCCGTTGTGCGTACCAAGACTATCTCTGTGAAACCGCTGAGTGTGGAAGAAGCTATTCTGCAAATGAACCTGATCGGTCACGAGTTCTTTATGTTCCTCAACAGTACAACCAATGCCGTTAATGTGGTGTATAAGCGTAAAGGCGGCACCTACGGCCTGCTGGAACCGGAGTTCTAAAAAAACTGCCGCCATACGATTGTCATGCTTGACATATAAAGGGGAAAAGGTACGATGAAAAAGTGTAAGGTAATCAATATCAATGATGGTTCGCCCAAGGTGCTGGTGAATAATGACGGCTTGTGTATTTCAGAATATACAAGAATGGAAGAAATACTGGAGGGCTATTTTCAGCAGGGCTATACGCTCCAACAAATTGTACCAAATTATACCCCTAACATACAAGAGAGAGGCAACTATTCCTTCTATCATGACGGCTATACCGTCTATCTTGAAAAAGAAGAATAAGCGGTGTAAAATCGAGAAGGAGCCAAGGAAGTGTTTATCTGCACTGACGGAAGGTGCGAAAGGAAATGCAGATGGATTCAGATGCAGCTTCACATCACTGACTGCGTGGATTGAAACAATGATTCCCTGTTCCGATGAGGACAGAACCGTTTGAAAGACAGTACAACAAACCTCCATGCGAACCGCACTAACGGAACGCATGGAGGTTTGTTTTTTAAGGAAGTTTACCGGTGCGTTTGGCGGCTTCAATCTCAAAGCCGTAGCCGCTGCCCTGCCAAGTGTTAATATGGTAGACCGTGCCGTTAACAGAAAGGTTTTCCGAGCCGGCGGTCAGGTAACAGTCTAACACCCCGCGAATTTTCTTGGGAGAGGGAATAAAAACCTTGCCGGTTTTCTTTCGGACTAACTGTAATTGTTCGAAAAACGCCTGAATATCCTCGGCGGTGAAATCGTGAATACCGTAATAGGCAAAGACATCCACGGTGCTTTTAATCAGACTGAAACTCTGCATATTGCTGTAATCCACAAAGGCATGAGGCGATTTGTAAAAATACATCGCCTCTTGAAAATTGATGCGGGACAGTGCCGTGTTCATGATAAATCCTCCAACGCTTTTTTCAGCATATCTTTTTCGCCCAAAGCGGCGGCCAGCATGACCGCATAAAACTGTTCGGGGTTTTGGTGAAAGCGTTCCTTCACGCTGTTGGCTTCTTTAATATCGGGAACGAACAGCGTCAGCGACATTAAATCCCGCAGACCGTCTGTGATCCGCAAAGTGATTTGATAACCGCCGTCTTTTTCCCGCATGATGGTAACGGGGTTTTCCCGTTCGACCTTGCGTCTTTTGATGAGTTTAGCGGCGGCGGCTGTTGCTTTTTGGCGGGTGGTCAGCGATAGATTTTCGTGCAGCTGAGCGGAAATCAGATGGCCGTTTTGGGTCAGGACAAGGGTTCCTTGGGATTCGTCTGTTACGGCCACGTTTTCGTTCCTGATCAATTCGGACAGAGCATTGACCGTTTCAAAATAATTGGCCAAGCCGTATTCCTGAAAGATTTCAATTAAATCGGCCTGCGGAAAGGGCTTTCCGATATAGTCCAGCATATAACAAATCAAAATGCCGATTTCACTGCGGCTGCGAAGTCCGCCCGGTTCAATACCTTCTGTAAAAGCATCATAATCCATCTGTATCACCTCAAATATACATCAATTGTTTTTGAAAGAAACGCCGGTTGCCTGCGATGGCACAACGGGGTGAAGGAAATAACCCGCCCGAAAAGCCGTTTTTTTGCGGCGGGTTGTTCAGCCATAGTTCAAAGCACCGACCGAGCCGACACGCAAGCCACAAAGCCCTCCAACATTTCGTTGGGTAGGGAAAGATAAGGCCGGTCAAAAATAGGAAATCTTTTCGAAAAGAATTGCATTTGTCCGACAAATCTATTACAATGGAATTATCCATTAAACATAAGGGAGCGGTGAACCATGTATAAAAACTACATTTTCGACCTTTACGGCACCTTGGCAGATATCAGCACCAACGAATGGAAGCACAGTCTTTGGAAAAACATGGCGATGATTTATTCCATGAACGGTGCCGCCTATACGCCGGCAGAACTGAAAAACGGCTACTACCGTTTACTCAAGAAGCAAATTGAACGAATCCCGCCCGAAAAATACACCACACACCCCGAACCGCAGATTAGCTATGTTTTTGAAGAACTCTACACCGAAAAAGGCGTAGCCTGCGACAGTGCGATGGCGGCGGCCACCGGCAGAACCTTCCGTGCCTTATCCCTGAACTATATCCGCTTGTACCCCGGCGTACACGAGCTGTTTGATGCCATTCACGCCCACGGCGGCAAGGCATATCTGCTTTCCAATGCCCAGCGGATTTTTACCGAACCGGAAATCCGTATGCTTGGCATCTATGACTGCTTTGAAGATATCATGATTTCATCGGACGTAGGCTGTGCCAAACCGGATATTCGTTTTTATCAGTGCCTTCTGCGAAAGCACAGACTGAAGCCGGAAGAATCCATCATGATTGGCAACGACTATATCACCGATATTCGCGGCTCCCATGAAGCGGGGCTGGATTCTCTTTATCTGCACACCAATATTTCTCCTGACATTCAGGGTGAACTGTTGGCTCGCTATCCCATCATGAGCGGCAGTCTTTTTGAAGCCATCGAAGCCCTGTTCCCCGAAACTCCCTGAGTGTTGGAGGGCTTTGCCCTCCAAACCTCCCACCAGGGGCTCTGCCCCT